>NZ_JBHWLR010000010.1:127551-245381 GCF_042731755.1 Promicromonospora sp. NPDC059942 | reverse complement strand
GCCCGCAGCCCGTCGAGGCCGGGGATCCGGAGTCCGCGCGCCGCCGTCGGGCCGGACCCGGGCTCCCGGAGCGCGGCCCGGTCGGCCGGGGTGTCTGCCGGGGTGGCGGGGTTGGCTGCCGGGGTGGCGGGGACTGCGCCGGTTCCGGCGACCAGACCGGGCCGGGCGTCGTCGGTCAGGACCATGGGCGGACGGTACCGAACCTCCGTGGACCGAAAAAGTCCGGAATGTGAAGCCCGCCCCGCCGGCACTCCCCTTTGAGGCCCAGGTTTCTTCGCTTTGACGAGGCTCAAAGCGAAGAAACCCGGGCCTCAAAGGGGAGGAGCTGGCCGCGGCTGGGCGTTGCCCCGCCAGCCGTCGCGCCAACCGTCGGGCCGGCGGGCGCGCCAGCAGCCCCGCCAGCGGTCGGGCCAGCGGTCGGGGCCCGACGGCTCAGAGCTTCGTGACCGCCGTGTACTTCAGCGCGATGCGCTTGGTCCCGTTGGTGCCGAAGTCGATCTTGACCACGGCGTTCGCCTCGACGTCCACCACGGTGCCCAGGCCGTAGGAGTCGTGCGTCACGCGGTCGCCGATCTCCAGGCTGGGGATGTCCTTCTGCACGTTGATGCCGCCGAACCCGCCCGTGGCGCCCGCCTTCTTCTGCGGGGAGAACGGGTTGGCCTGGCTGCCGCCCGACGACGACGTGGTGCCGGTCTTCGAGGATCCCGACCGGCCCGAGGACCACGAGGAGCCCGAGCCCGAGCCGCGCCCGCCGGAACCCGAGCGCCCCCCGGAGCCGTAGCCGCCGGAACCGTACCCGCCGCTCCAGCCACCCCGGCCCGCGCGGATCGCGGCCGTCGAAGACTCGCGCCGCCGCCAGTCCCACAGCTCCTCGGGGACCTCCTGCAGGAATCGGCTCTCCGGGAACTCGTTGGCCATGCCGAAGGCCGCGCGCACCGACGACCGCGTGATGTAGAGCCGCTCGCGCGCCCGCGTGATGCCCACGTAGGCGAGGCGGCGTTCCTCGGCGAGCTCGCTGTCGTCGTGCAGCGAGCGCATGTGCGGGAACGTGCCGTCCTCCATGCCGGTGAGGAAGACGACCGGGAACTCCAGGCCCTTGGCGGTGTGCAGCGTCATGAGCGTGACGACGCCCTGGTTCTCCTTCGGCGCCTCCTCCGCCGCGCCGTCGGCCACGTCCTCGTCGGGGATCTGGTCGCTGTCGGCGACCAGCGAGACCCGCTCCAGGAAGTCCGCGAGCGAGCCCTCCGGGTCGGTCTCGCCGAAGTCGACGGCGACGGCGTGCAGCTCGGCCAGGTTCTCGACGCGGCCCTCGTCCTGCGGGTCCTCGCTGGCGCGCAGCTCGGCGAGGTAGCCGGTGCGGTCGAGCACCGCGCCGAGCACGACGGCGGGCGCCGCGCCGTCGTCGACCAGGCCGCGCAGCTCGCGCATGAGGTCCCGGAAGGCGAGCAGCGGCTTGAGCGAGCGGGTGGTCATGCCGGGGATCTCGTCGGCCCGCTCCAGGGCGGCGCCGAACGAGGTGCGCTCGCGCTCCGCGAACGACGCCACGAGCGACTCCGCACGGTCGCCGAGTCCGCGCTTGGGTACGTTGAGGATGCGGCGCAGGTTCACGTCGTCGTCCTCGTTGGCCAGCGCGCGCAGGTAGGCGACGGCGTCCTTGACCTCGCGGCGCTCGTAGAACCGCGTGCCGCCCACCACCTTGTACGGCAGGCCGACGCGGACCAGCACCTCCTCCAGCGCACGCGACTGCGCGTTGGTGCGGTAGAAGATCGCGACGTCGCCGGGGCGCACGCCGTCGCTGTCGCCCAGCTTGTCGATCTCGTCGGCGACGAACCGGGCCTCCTGGTGCTCGTCGTCCGCGACGTAGCCCACGATCTTGGCCCCGGCGCCCGAGTCGGTCCACAGGCGCTTGGGCGTGCGGCCCGCGTTGCGGGAGATCACCGCGTTGGCGGCGCTCAGGATGTTCTGCGTGGAGCGGTAGTTCTGCTCCAGCAGGATCGTGGTGGCGTCCGGGTAGTCCTTCTCGAACTCCAGGATGTTGCGGATGGTGGCGCCGCGGAACGCGTAGATGGACTGGTCGGAGTCGCCCACGACGGTGAGCTCGGCCGGGTCGAGACCCGAGTCGTCGTCCGCGCCGACGCCCGCCAGCTCCCGGACCAGCGTGTACTGCGCGTGGTTGGTGTCCTGGTACTCGTCGACCATGATGTGCCGGAACCGGCGGCGGTAGTGCTCCGCGACGTTCGGGAACGCCTGGAGCAGGTTCACGGTGGTCATGATGATGTCGTCGAAGTCCAGGGCGTTCGCCTGGGCCAGGCGCGCCTGGTACCGGGTGTAGACGTCGGCCAGGACCTGGTCGAACTTGGGCGTGGTGGTGTTGCGCTCGTCGGCCGACTGCCCGCCCCACGGCCGCCGGATGCCGCCCCCGGCGGCGGACGCGGCCTCCGCCTGCGCCTCCTGCTCCGCGTACGCCACGGCCTGCCGCGCGTAGGTCTCCGGGTCGACCAGCTCGTTCTTCAGGTCGCTGATCTTGTTGGACAGCCCGCGCGCCGGGTACTTCTTGGGGTCGAGGTTGAGCTCGCGCGTCACCAGCGTGATGAGGCGCTGGCTGTCCGCGGCGTCGTAGATGCTGAAGCTCGACCGCAGCCCGAGCGTGGTCGCCTCCCGGCGCAGGATGCGCACGCACGCCGAGTGGAACGTGGACACCCACATGCGGTTCGCGGCCGGGCCCACCAGGCCCTCGACGCGCTCGCGCATCTCGGCAGCGGCCTTGTTGGTGAACGTGATCGCCAGGATCTCGCCCGCCCGCGCCCGGCCCGTGGCCAGCAGGTAGGCGATGCGGTGCGTGAGCACCCGCGTCTTGCCCGACCCGGCGCCTGCCACGATGAGCAGCTGCCGGCCCTCGTGGATCACGGCGGCCCGCTGCTCCGGGTTGAGCCCGTCCAGCAGCTCGTCGGGGTCGAGGTGCGCGTAGGCCCCGCGGGCGCGCGGCGCCTCCGACTCGTGGGGCAGGCCCGCCAGCCAGTCCGGCTCCGCGGGCACGGCCGCCTCGCCGGGGTCGGTGTCGCCCCCGCCGTCGTCCCACCGCGGGGCGGTGCGCGGCAGGCGCGCCTCGTCACCCGGCGCCGCCGGGTCGAGGCCGGGCAGGGAGAGGCTGTCGAAGAGGGAAGTCATCGCCCCTAAGCCTAGGCGGGCTCACCGACACTGCCGACGGGCCGCGCGGCGGACCGGCGGCCCCGGGGCCCCGCGCCCCACCCAGACGGTCGTCGGGATCATCCGCCGGGAGTGCCGAAAGGCCCGCCGAACCACCGGATGAAATACCGGGAACGGTTTTGTGCGACGTTCCCGGGCCCACCGGGAAAAGACGCCGGATATCAACCGTGGGCCGGGGTGATGTTCGGGTGATGTTCCGCGCCCTGAATATCACCCGGCGCCGCGGGTGAATCGCCGTGTTCACCCGCTCCCCGGCTTTCTGGGGCGCGCCGCGGGGGCAACACTTTCCTCATGCATTCCGCCGCTCCACACGTTCTGGTGATCATCCAGAACCTGCCGTTCAGGATCGACCGCCGGGTCCGGTCCGAGTGCCGCGCGCTGACGGACGCCGGGTACCGCGTGAGCGTCGTCTGCCCGCAGGAGAACCCCGACGAGCCCGCCCGGTTCCAGGTGGACGAGACGACGGTCTACTCGTACGCCCCGCCGCCGGACTCCCGCGGCGTCATGGGCTACGTCCGCGAGTTCCTCGTCTGCTGGTGGCGGACGGCGCGGGCCTCGGGCCGCGTGCACCGCGACGCGCCGTTCCAGGTGATCCAGGCGTGCAACCCGCCGGACACCTACTGGCTGCTCGCCCTGCTCTGGCGCCTGCGCCGCGGGGTGCGGTTCGTCTACGACCAGCACGACCTGTGCCCCGAGGTGTACCTGGCCAAGTTCGGCCGGCAGGACCTGCTGTACAAGGCGCTGCTGCTCCTGGAGCGCGCGACGTACCGCACGGCCGACCACGTGATCTCGACGAACGGCTCGTACCGGCAGATCGCGCTGGAGCGCGGCAAGGTCGACCTGAGCCGCAGCTCGGTGGTGCTCAGCACGCCCGACGCCGACCTGATGCGCAAGGGCGACCCCGAGCCGGGGGCCCGTGACCTGGGCAAGCACCTCGTCTGCTACGTGGGGATCATGGGCTCGCAGGACGGCGTGGACCGGCTGCTGGCCGCCATCGAGCACGTGGTGCGCGTGCGCGGCCGCACCGACGTGCGCTTCGCGCTGCTCGGCTTCGGGGACGCGCTGGAGGAGCTGCGCGCGGACTGCACGCGCCGCGGCCTGGACCTCTGGGTGCACTTCACCGGCCGGGTCGACCACGAGGCCATCGGCCGGTGGCTGTCCAGCGCAGACCTGGGTGTCACGCCCGACCCGCCGAGCGAGTTCAACGACCGCTCCACCATGAACAAGACCCTCGAGTACATGGCGCACGAGCTGCCCGTCGTGGCGACCGACCTGACCGAGACCCGCCGCAGCGCGGGCGACGCGGGGCGGTACGTCGCCGGGAGCGACGCCGCGGCGTTCGGCGACGCGATCCTCGAGATCCTCGACGACCCCGACCGCGCCCGGCGGATGGGCCTGGCCGGGCGCGCCCGGATCGAGGGCGAGCTGTCCTGGCGCCGGCAGGCGGAGACCTACGTGCGGGTGTTCGACACGGTGACGGGCCACGCGCGCGCATTGTCCGAGAAGCGCGGATGAATGCACGTCGCGGTATTTCCGGCGCGCCTCGCGCATTTCTCTTTCACCCCTGGGTGAAACACGCTCCGGGTGAATAAACGTCTACCACGGGTGATTTCGAAAGGCCTCGGCCGGTTCGCCGCGAGGCCGGGACGTACATTGATCGGAGCCAGGATGACAACACTCCGGGCCGATCCGAGCTGATACCGGAAGAAGGCAGCATGGACCAGAGACTCTTGCGGGCGGCCGTGGTGGGCGCCGGCTACTGGGGACCCAACCTGGCACGCAACTTCGCGGCGTCCGACCGCTGGGAGCTGGCCGCCGTCTGCGACCTCGACGCGGACCGCGCCACGCGGGTGGCCCGCGCGAACGGCCGGGCCGACGTCGAGACGTCGCTCGACGCGCTGCTCGCCCGGGACGACGTGGACGCGGTGGCCATCGCCACGCCCGCGCGGACGCACCACGCGATCGCCCTGGCCGCGCTGCGCGCCGGCAAGCACGTGGTCGTCGAGAAGCCGATCGCGGACCACGCGGCGGCCGCCGCCGAGATGGTCGCCGAGGCGCAGGCCCGCGGCCTGGTGCTGATGACCGACCACACCTACTGCTACACGCCCGCGGTCCGGAAGATCCGCGAGCTCGTGGCGGGCGGCGACCTGGGCGACATCCTCTACATCGACTCCGTGCGCATCAACCTCGGCCTGGTCCAGCCCGACGTCGACGTGTTCTGGGACCTGGCGCCGCACGACCTGTCGGTCCTCGACCACATCCTGCCCGGCGGGCTGCGCCCCGAGTCGGTGGCGGCGCACGGCGCCGACCCGATCGGCGCGGGCAAGTCCTGCGTGGGCTACCTGGTGCTGCCCCTGCCGGGCGGCGCCGTGGCGAGCGTGCACGTGAACTGGCTCAGCCCCACCAAGGTGCGGCGGATGACCATCGGCGGGTCGCGCCGCACGCTCGTGTGGGACGACCTGAACCCGCAGCAGCGGATCAGCGTCTACGACCGCGGCGTCGACCTGGAGACCCAGGCGTTCGACAGCCTGGAGCGCCGGGCCGCCACGATCTCCTACCGCCTGGGCGACACCTGGTCGCCCGCGCTGGAGGAGCGCGAGGCCCTCGGGTCGATGGTGGGCGAGCTCGCCGAGGCGATCCAGGGCGAGCGCCCGGCCCTGACCGACGGCGCGGCGGGCCTGCGCGTGCTCGACGTGCTGGAGGCCGCGGACCGCAGCCTCGCCACGGGCGGCGGCGTGACCCGGATCGAGACCGGTGCCCGCACGCCGGTGCTCGCGGGCGGTCCCACCGGGAACGGAGCGGCCGCATGAGCGCGCTGAAGGGGACGCGCGTGCTGGTCACGGGCGGTGCCGGATTCATCGGCAGCCACCTGGTCGACGAGCTGGTGCGCCGGGGCGCGGCGTCGGTCACCGTGGTGGACAACCTGGTCAACGGCCGGCGCGAGAACCTGGCCCACCACCTGGAGGACACCGACGGGCACGGCACCGTGCGCCTCGTCGCCGACGACATCCGCAGCGCGGCCGCGCTCGCGCTGGTCGACGACGCGGACGTCGTCTTCCACCTGGCCTGCCTGGGGGTGCGGCACAGCCTGCACGACCCGCGGGAGAACCACGAGGTCAACGCGACCGCCACGCTGGAGCTGCTCGAACGGGCCCGCGCCGCGGGCGTCGGCCGGTTCGTGCACGTGAGCTCCAGCGAGGTGTTCGGCACCGCGCAGTACGCCCCGATGGACGAGCGGCACCCGACCTGGCCCGAGACGGTCTACGGCGGGTCCAAGCTCGCCGGGGAGGCGTACGCGCGCGCCGCGTTCCGCACCCACGGCATGCCCGTCGTGGTGGTCCGGCCGTTCAACACCTTCGGCCCGCGCAGCCACTTCGAGGGCGACAGCGGCGAGGTGCTGCCGCGCACGATCGTGCGCGCCCTGTGCGGCCTGCCCGCCTTCGTCTACGGCGACGGCGAGCAGACGCGCGACTTCCTGCACGTCAGCGACACCGCGCGAGGCCTGGCCGACATCGCGGAGTGCGACGCCGCCGTGGGCAGCACCGTGAACGTCGGCTCGGGCGCCGAGGTGACGATCAACGAGCTGGTGACCACGGTCGCGCGGCTCGCCGGGCGGCCCGACCTCGAGCCGGAGCGGCTGGAGGCCCGCCCGGGCGACGTGCGGCGCCTGCTGGTGGACAACACGCTGGTCCGGGAGCTGACCGGGTTCCAGCCGCGCACCACCTTCGAGCAGGGGGTCGCCGACCTGGTCGACTGGTTCCGCAGCCGGCCCGAGAGCCCGCAGGAGATGCTGAGCCGCATCGAGGACCGCAACTGGGTCGCGCCCGCGAGCGCCACGGCCCCCGCGGGGGTGGTCGCATGACCGCCGTCGAGGAGGGGCTGCACCGCGTCGACGTCATGAAGCCGTGGCTGGGCCCGGAGGAGGTCGCCGCGGTCACCGAGGTGATCGAGTCCGGCTGGGTGGCCCAGGGCCCGCGGGTCGCCGCGTTCGAGGCGGCGTTCGCGGACGCGATGCGCGCCCGCGCGGCCGTCGCGACGTCGAGCTGCACCACGGCGCTGCACCTCGCGCTGGTCGTCGCCGGCATCCGGGCGGACGACGACGTCGTGGTCCCGTCGTTCTCGTTCGTCGCCACGGCGAACGCCCCCACCTACGTGGGCGCGCGCCCCGTCTTCGCGGACGTGGACGCCGCCACCGGCAACCTCACCGCGGAGACGGTGGCCGCCGCCCTCACGCCCGCCACCCGTGCGGTGATCGCGGTGGACCAGGCCGGCGTACCGGTCGACCTGGCCGCGATCCGCGAGCTGTGCGATCCGCTCGGCATCGTCGTGATCGAGGACGCCGCGTGCGGCGCCGGCTCGACCTACCGCGACCGTCCGGTCGGGGCGGGCGCCGAGATCGCCGCCTGGTCCTTCCACCCCCGCAAGATCCTCACCACCGGCGAGGGCGGGATGATCACCACCAGCCGCCCGGACTGGGCCGCCCGCGCCCGGCGCCTGCGGGAGCACGCCATGAGCGTCTCCGCGGCGGACCGGCACGCCTCCCTCGTCTCCCCGCCGGAGGAGTACGACGAGGTCGGGTTCAACTTCCGGATGACCGACCTGCAGGCCGCCGTCGGCCTGGTGCAGCTCGGCCGCCTCCCCGAGATCGTGGCCCGGCGGCGCGAGCTCGCCGCCCGCTACCGCGAGGCGCTGGCCGGCGTGCCCGGCCTGCGCCTCGTCGAGGACCCGGCCTGGGGCCGCGCCAACGTGCAGTCGCTGTGGGTCGAGGTGCTGCCCGGGTACCGCCTGGACCGGGAGGGGCTGCTGCTGGCGCTCGCCTCGGCGGGCATCTCGGCACGCCGCGGCATCATGGCCGCGCACCGGCAGCCGGCCCACGCGGACCGCGGCCACGTGCCGCTGCCCGTGACCGAGCGGCTCACGGACCGCACGCTGATCCTGCCCCTGTTCCACCAGATGACGGACGCCGAGCTGGGCCGCGTGGTCGAGGTGCTCCGCGGGTACGGGGGGCAGTGAGGTGGCGGCGAGCTGGGGCGGGCCGCTGCTGCTGGTGGGGGCGAGCGGGCTGGCCCGCGAGGTGCTTCCCGTCGCCGCCGAGGCCGGGCACGAGGTGCTCGGCCTGCTCGACGACCGCCACGCCGACCTGCCGCCCACGCTCGGCGGGGCGCCGGTGCTGGGGCCGGTGAGCGCCGCCGCGGAGCATCCCGGCGCCCGGCTGCTGCTGTGCGTCGGCCCGAGCCGCACCCGCGCCGCGGTCCACGCGCGGCTGGACCCGCGGGCCGCGTACGCGCGCGTCGTCGACCCCTCGGTGCGCAACCCCGCCGGCTGCCCCGTCGGCGAGGGTTCGGTGCTGCTGGCCGGCGTCACGATCACCGCGGACGCCGTGCTCGGCGCGCACGTGGTCGCGATGCCCGGGGTGACCGTGACGCACGACTGCGTGCTGGACGACTTCGCGACGCTCGCCGCCGGGGTGTCCCTCGGCGGGGGCGTGCGCGTGGGCCGCGCCGCCTACCTGGGCATGAACGCGTCGGTGCACCCCGGCGTCCGGATCGGCGCGGGCGCCGTGGTGGGCATGGGGGCCGTGGTCCTGACCGACGTACCCGACGGCGAGACCTGGGCCGGCGTGCCGGCCCGGCGGCTGGTCCGGGAGGTGGCGCGATGACCACGGTCCGGGCCCCGCTCCCCCTGCGCACGCGCCCGCTCGTCTCGGTCGTGGTGCCGCACTACAACTACGGGCAGTACCTCCCGACCTCCGTCGGCTCCGTGCTCGCCCAGGAGGGCGTCGACGTCGAGGTCATCGTGGTCGACGACACCTCGACCGACGGGAGCGTCGCCGTCGCGCGCGAGATCGCCGCGTCGGACCCGCGCGTGAGGCTGGTCGAGCACGAGCAGAACATGCGGCACATCCGCACGTACAACGACGGGCTCGGCCGGGCCAACGGCGACTACGTGGTGCTCCTGTCGGCCGACGACGCCCTCGCGCCCGGCGCGCTGGCCCGCGCCGCCGCCCTGCTGGAGCACGACCGGCGGATCTCGCTCGTGTACGGCCTCGTGACCGACTTCGACGGCGTGCCGCCCGCGTTCACGCCGGCCCGGAGCTGGTGGACCGTCTGGGAGGGCGAGCAGTGGGTGGGCCACGTCGCCCGCCGCGGGCGGAACATCCCGACCAACCCCGAGGTGGTGATGCGCCGGTCCGTGTACGACGCGATCGGCGGCTACGTGGCCGCGCTGCCGCAGGCCGCGGACATGTACATGTGGCTGCAGGCCGCCGCGCGCGGCCGGATCGGCCGCGTCAACGGGCCGGTCCAGGCCTACTACCGGCAGCACGACGCGAACATGCACAACGTCCAGTTCGGCGGGAACCTCGACAACTGGCGGTCCGTGCTCGAGACCTTCGACCTGTTCTTCCGCGAGGACGGGCACCTGTTGCGCCGCCCCGACCGCCTGCGCGCGCGGGCCGACGCCGCCGTCGCGCGCGAGGTGGCGCTCGCCTCCACGCTGCTGCCCCCGGGGCCTGACGGCGCCGAGCACCGCGCGCAGCTCCTGCGGCTCGCCCGCGAGGCCGACCCCGCCGTCGTCCGGTCGCCGGCCTGGCAGTGGGCCCGGCTGGCCGGGCGCGCCGAGCACCGGTCGCGGCTCGGCGTCGAGGCCGTCGAGTCGCTGCGCTGGAAGGTCCGCGGCCAGCTCCTCGCGAGGTTCGGGACATGAGCAAGGGCGCCACCCTGAGCGGCCGCGTCGGCAACGCCCTGCGCTGGAGCACCACCGGCACCGTCGTCGTGCGGCTGGGCAACCTCGGCCTGGGCATCGTCATCGCCCGCATCGTGTCGCCGGAGGAGTTCGGCCTCTACGCGATCGCGCTGACGGTGCAGAGCGTGGTCATGGCCCTGGCGGACCTCGGCCTGAGCGCCGACCTCGTGCGCAGCCCCGACTTCGAGCGGCGCACCGGCCCCGTCGCGGTGCTCGGCCTGGTCACCGGTGGCACGCTCACCCTGGTCACCGCGCTGTCCGCGCCCGCGCTCGCCTCCGCGATGGGCGGCCCCGGGGCGGCCGGACCCATCGCGATCCTGGCCGCGACCTTCCTGCTGGCCGGGGTCGGCGTCGTCCCGTTCGCCACGCTCCAGCGAAAGCTCGACCAGCAGGGGCTGTTCCGCTCCAACGCCGTCGACTTCGGCGTGGGCGCCGTGGTGACCCTCGTGCTCGCCGTGCTCGGCTACGGCCTGGTCGGCCTGGCGGTGGGCCGGGTCGTCGGCCAGGCCTGCGGCGTGGCCGTGCAGTTCTGGCTCACCCGGAGCAGGCTCCGCCTCTCGTGGGACCGGACCGTGGCCCGGTCGGTGCTCGCGTTCGGCCTGCCCGTCGCGGCCGCGAACCTGCTGTCCTGGGTGCTGCTGTCGGTCGACCGCGTGGTGCTCGGCAACCTGGCCGGCGCCGTCGAGCTCGGGTTCTACGTGCTCGCCGCGAACATCTCGACGTGGCCCATGACGCTGGTGGGTCAGGCCCTGCGGTCGGTCACGCTGCCCGCCTTCTCCCAGGTGCGCGAGCGCGCCCGCGCCGCGCTCGTGCCGCTGCTCGGGCCCGTCTGGTGGGCCGTCGTGCTGGCGGCGGCCATGCTCGCCGCGCTCGCCCACCCCGTGGTCGTGCTCGTCTACGGCGCCCGGTGGGAGCCGGCCGCGCAGATCCTGGTGCCGCTGGCCGTGGTCGGCGCCGTGCGCGTCGTCTCGGACGTGCTGGCCGGCTACCTCTACGCCCTGGGCCGCTCGCGCGGCGTCCTCGCGGTGCAGGTGGTCTGGCTCGTGGCCCTGGTCCCCGCCGTCGTGCTCGGCGCGCGGGCGGCCGGGAGCATCGGCGTCGCCGTCGCACAGGCCGCCGTCTCCGTGGGCGTGCTGCTGCCCGCCTACCTGGTGCTGCTGCGCCGGTCGAGGGACGAGGTCGGCGCACTGACCTGGGCGCTGGCCGTGCCGGGCCTCGCCGGGGCGGGCGCCGTGGCCGCGGGCCTGCTGGTCGCCGGCCGGGTCGAGAACCCGCTGCTCGGCGGCCTGCTCGCCGGGGCGGTCACCTTCGCGCTCTACGCGGCGGCCACGGTCGCCTGGGTGCGGCCACGCTGGCGCGCCGCCCGCACGGCCCTGGACGGTCCGGACGACGCGGCGGACGCCGCGCCCGACGCGGTGCCGGACGCCGTGCCCGACGCCGCCCTCGCCGGGACAGCGGCCGAGGCCCTTGATCTTCTGCCGGACGCCGTCCCGGCTGCCCCACCGAGAGGAACGACGCGATGACCGAGACCACGACCGCCACCACCCCCGCGCCGCCGCGGGAGCCCGTGCCCTTCCTGGACCTGGGCGCCCAGACCGCCGAGGTCGAGGGCGACGTCCGCGAGCGCTGGGACGACATCCTGCGCACGTCCGGGTTCGTGCTGGGGCCGGACGTCGAGCGGTTCGAGCGCGAGTTCGCCGCCTACAGCGGGGCGCACCACGCCGTCGGGGTGGGCAACGGCACGGACGCCCTGGAGATCGGCCTGCGGGCGGCCGGGATCGGCCCGGGCGACGAGGTGATCGTCCCGGCCAACACGTTCTTCGCGACGGCGGAGGCCGTACTGCGCTGCGGCGCCCTGCTGGTGCCCGCCGACGTCGACGACGACTTCCTGCTGGACCCCGAGGACGTCGCCGGCCGGCTGTCGGCGCGCACCCGCGCCGTCGTCGGCGTGCACCTGTACGGGCAGATGGCGCCGGTGACGCAGCTCCGCGAGCTGGTGGGCCCCGACGTCCTCCTGGTCGAGGACGCGGCGCAGTCCCAGGGCGCGAGCCGGGACGGGTTCCGCTCCGGCGGGGCGGGCGACGTGGCCGCGACCAGCTTCTACCCGGGCAAGAACCTGGGCGCGTTCGGCGACGGCGGCGCGGTGCTGACGTCGTCCGACGACGTGGCCGAGCGGGCCCGCCGCCTGCGCAACCACGGCGGCGTCCACCGCTACGAGCACCTGGAGGTGGGGGCCAACTCGCGCCTCGACTCCCTCCAGGCCGCCGTGCTGTCGGCCAAGCTGACCCGGCTCGACGCGTGGAACCTGCAGCGCTCGGAGGCCGCGGCCCGGTACGGGGCCCTGCTCGCCGACGCGTTCCGGGACGTGCCGGAGCTCGTGGCGCCGCGCGAGCTGCCGGGGGCCACGCACGTGTGGCACCTGTACGTGGTGCGGACGCCGAGCCGGCCCGCGGTGTCCGCGGCGCTGTCGGCGGCCGGGATCGGGCACGGCATCCACTACCCCGCCCCGGTCCACCTCCTGCCCGCGACGGCGCACCTGGGCTTCCGCCCCGGCACCGCCCCGCGGGCCGAGGCGGACGCCGGCCAGATCCTCTCGCTGCCGATGTTCCCGGGGATCACCGCCGACCAGCAGGAGCACGTGGTGCGCACGCTGCGCGCCGCCGTGACCGGGCGGGCCGCACCTGCGGGGGTGGCCCGATGAGTACGGGGGCGCTCGACCGCGCCGCCGTGGCGTGGCGCGCCCGGGTGGACCGGGACGCCACGGGCGGGCCGGGGCTCGGCGCCCGGGTCGTGGGCACGCTCGGCTCCTGGGTCCGGTCGCCGCTGGCGCCCCGGTCGTTCCGGCGGCAGCCGCCGTCGGCCCCGCAGCTGCGGCCCCGGGTCTCGGTGGTGGTGCCGTGCTACGGCTACGGCCGGTTCCTGCCGCAGACGGTGGGCAGCCTGGTGACGCAGGAGGGGGTCGACGTCGAGGTGATCGTCGTCGACGACGCCTCCACGGACGACAGCCTCGCCGTCGCGCGCGCCCTGGCGGCCGAGCACCCGGGCGTGACGGTGCTGGCCAACGAGCGCAACCTGGGCCAGGTCGAGTCGTTCAACCGGGGCTGGGAGCACAGCACGGGCGAGTTCGTGGTGCGGCTCGACGCCGACGACATGCTGCCGCCCGGCGCGCTCGCGCGGGCGACCGCGCTGCTGGAGCAGCACCCGGAGGTCGGGCTGGTCTACGGCCACCCGCAGCACTTCGACGACGGCACGCCGCCCGTCCCGGCGCTCGGCGAGCTGTCCTGGACCGTGTGGGACGGCCGAGCGTGGCTGGCGGAGCGGTGCCGCACCGGCGTCAGCTGCATCACCTCCCCCGAGGTGGTCATGCGGTCCGACCTGCTCAAGGACGTCGGCCCGCTGGACCCGCACCTCAGGTTCACGATGGACGTCGAGATGTGGCTGCGCCTCGCCGCCGTCGGCGACGTCGCGTACGTGGGCGGCGCCGACCAGGCGCTGCACCGCGAGCACGCGGGGAGCCTGAGCGTGAACGAGGGCTCCGGCGCGCTGCTCGACCTGCGCGCCCGCGCCGACGCGTACGACCGGCTGTTCGCGAACGTCGGCGAGCGGCTCACCGGCGCGCACGGGCTGCACGACCGGGCACGCTCCGCGCTCGCCCAGGACGCCCTGCGGTACGCCGCGGCCGCCGCCGACCGGGCGGAGTCGCCGGCGCCCTACCTGGAGCTCGCGACCGAGGTCTGGCCGGGCTCGCGGGAGTGGCCCTCGGCCGCGCGGATCGCGCGCCGGGCTGCGCGGGCCGGGCGGACGGGCCGGGCCGGGTACGGCGCCGTCGTCCGCCGCGTCGCCCGCCGGGCCCGGACCGAGCTGATGTACCTGCGCTGGGCCACGTCCGGCCTGTGACCGTGCCCGACGACATGCCCGTGACCGCGCCCGTGAACCACGAGGGGGACCACCGATGAACCGGCTGACCAAGGCCACCGCGCGGCTGCGCCGCCTGCGCCGCGTGGGCGCGCGCGGGCTGGCCCAGCGCGTCGCCGCGCGCGCCTACCGCAGCACGGACGCCGCGTCGCTCGGCTTCCAGCTCGACGCCGCGGACATCGCGGACGACGTCCCCGAGACGCTCCCGACGCCGGAGCCCGTGCCCGGCGACCGCCCGCTGACCGTGGGCTGGGTGACGTCCCCGCCCGCGGCGGGCTCCGGCGGCCACACCACGCTGTTCCGGATGGTCGAGGGGCTGGAGGCGCGCGGGCACAAGTGCGTCGTGTTCCTCTACGACCGGCACGGGCTGGACGTCGACCAGCGGACCGCCGAGCTGCGGCACGGCTGGCCCGGCGTGCGCGCCGAGGTGCGGGACGCGCGCGCGGGCATCACCGGCATGGACGCCGTGGTGGCGTCGTCGTGGGAGTCCGCGCACGTCATCGTGGCCCGCACCCCGCGGCCCACCCGGCGCCTGTACTTCATCCAGGACTACGAGCCCTACTTCTACCCGCGCGGGTCCGAGTACGAGCTGGCCGCGATGACGTACCGCTTCCCGTTCCGGCGCATCGCGCTCGGCGACATGGTGGCCGGCTGCCTCACCGCCGAGCTGGGGCAGACCAGCGACGTGGTGCCGTTCGGCTGCGACACCGACACGTACCGGCTCCCCGAGGTCGAGGTGCCCCGGTCCGGGGTGGTGCTCTACGCGAAGCCCGACGTCGGGCGCCGGGGCTACCTGCTCGCCCGCCTCGCCCTCGAACGCTTCCACCGCGCGCACCCCGAGCAGGAGATCCACGTCTACGGCTCACGCCCGGCGGACCTGACGTTCCCGGTGACGTACCACGGCCGCCTCACTCCGGCGGAGCTCAACGCCCTGTACGGGCGGGTCGTGGCGGGGCTGGCGATGTCGTTCACCAACATCTCGCTCGTGGCCGAGGAGATGCTGGCCGCCGGCGTCGTGCCCGTCGTCAACGACTCGCCGCTGGCGCGCGCCGACCTGCCCAACCCGTACGTGGGGTGGGCCGAGCCGACGGCGGCGGGGATCGCCGCCGGGATCGCCGCCGCCGTCGAGCGGCCCGACGCCGCCGCGTACGCGGCCAAGGCCGCCGCGAGCGTCGTGGGCCGGTCCTGGGGCCCGGCGCAGGAGGCCGTGGCCCGCATCGTGGAGGACGAGGTCCGTGGCGCGGCGCACGGCTGACGGCCGGCGGCCCGGGTCAGCGGCGCCGGGCGCGCGTCTCGAGCACGGCGATGAGCGCGAACGTGGCGCTCGCGCCGAGCAGGCCCGCCATCCCGGCGGCCCGGATGGTCGAGCCCCCCACCTGGTGCACGACCAGGGACTCCGGGGCGACCGTCACGGTGATGTCGTTGACGGGGACCACCCCGGCGTCGCGCTGCAGGCGGTCCAGCTCGTCGGCGATCTGCGCGACGATCTCGTCCTGCCGGGCCGCGACCTCCTCGGCGGTGGCCGCGACGACCTCGACGTACAGCACCTGCTCGGCGAAGTTGGGGGCCCACTGGCCGCCCGTGTCGGGCAGCCGGATCGACCAGCCGTCGCGCGTCCCCTCGCCCACCAGGGTCGCGTCGGGCGAGGCGTACTTGGTGACCTTGTCGGGCCCGGACACGGCCTTGGCGACCGCGCCGGCCGTGATGATCAGGTCCTCGGACGTGGTGCGCAGCGCGTTCGGGTAGGCCTTGCTCGCGGGCGCGAGGAACACGACCTGGGTACGGCTCCAGTACACGCCGTCGTCCAGCGTGGTGGTGTACACGAGCCCGAGCGTGGCCACGGCCCCCGCGAGCAGGACGGGCCAGCGCCGGAGCGCCGCACGTATCAGGTCCCACAACGTCATAGCTTCTCCGCGATTTCCTGGAGCGGGCGAAATTCGCGTCGGAGTTCCGCGACTCGTTCCTTTACCCGCCCTCGGCACGATACCTTTGTCGAGCGCGGCGTGATACGCCCGGAAAGGGTGAACAAATGTCATTCCTCGACGTGATTGCAGCTTTGGGCCGCCGGTGGATCGTCACCGTCGTCGGCCTGCTCGCGACCGCCGGCCTCGTCTACGGCGCGAGCACCATCGAGCCGCCGGTCTACACCGCGCGCGCCCTGGTCCTGCTGGTGCCGTCCGAGCAGGTGGTCGGCGAGGGCGGTAACCCGTTCCTGGCCCTCGGCGGGCTCGACCTGCCCGCCCGCGTGGTGGTCGCGTACTACGAGAGCGACGTGGCCAAGGAGCGGTTCAGCTCGGGCTCGGCCGACGCCGAGTACGTCGTGGCCATCGAGGAGTCGACGCGCGGCCCGGTGATCTCGGTCGACGTGACCGACGTCAGCCCCGCGGCCACCATCGACACCCTGGAGCTGCTCACCTCGTCGATCCCGGTCGAGCTGGAGCGCCTCCAGGAGGAGGTCGACGCGCCGAAGAACACCGTCGTCTCGACGCTGGTCCTCGCCAAGGACGAGCGGGCCAAGACCGACAACAGCGGCACGGTGCGCATGGTCATCGCCGCCGGGGGCCTCGGGCTGGTGGCGACCGTGGTCGCGGCCGTCGCGGTCGACGGGCTGGTCCGCAGCCGGGCGCGGGGGCGCCGGCAGGCCGCCCCGGCGGACCCCACGGACCCGGCCGGCTCGGACCCGGCCGCGCCCGCGCCGGCGGGCGCGACGTCCGCAGCGGGGCCGAAGCCGGCCGGGCCGAACCCCGACGCCAAGGCCCAGCCGGCCGACCCGGGGTCGCCCACCGCCAAGCCGGCCAAGCCGGCGACCGTGCGGCTGCCCGCCGTGCGGCCGCCGTCGGTGCAGCCGCCGGCGGGCCGGCCGGCGGACGACCGGGCCCTGCCGTCCTGGCCCAACCTCCCGCTCGACGCGCGTGACCGCCGCAGGGACGACGCGTCCGCCCGGGCGTCGACCGCGGAGTCCCGGTGACCCAGACCCGGCCTGCCGCCGACCGGCGGCACGCCTCGCCGCCGCGGCCGGTGCCGCGGCGGAGGGTGCGACCCGACGTCGTCACCTGGCTCTCGGTCTACCTGCTCCTGCTGTTCGTCATCCCCTCCAAGCTGGTGATCGGGCCGCTCGGCAGCGCGGGCGCGCCGTCGATGGTCGTCGGCCTCGCCAGCCTGCTGCTGTGGGTGCTCACCGGCGTCGGGGCCGCCCGGCCCCGGCTGAGCGGGCCCCGGCTGATCCGGGTCTCGCTCGCCCTGTTCCTGTTCAGCGTCGGGGTCACGTACGTCATCGCCATGTCCCGGCCCGTCGTGTCCAACGAGATGAGCCCCGCCGACGTCGCGATCCTGGCGCTGCTCGCCTGGTCCGGCGTGCTCCTGCTGGCGCACGACGGCATCACCTCGACCGCTCGGCGCGACGTGCTCGTGTGGCGGCTGGCGCTGGCGAGCGGAGCCCTGGCCGTGCTCGGGCTGGCGCAGTTCGTGCTCGGCGAGCTGCTCGTGGACCGGCTCGCCCTGCCGGGCCTGACCCTCACGGCGCCCTACGAGCTCGGCGAGCGCAACGGCCTGATCCGGCCGCAGGGCACCGCGACCCACGCGATCGAGTACGGCGTGCTCGTGACCATGCTGCTGCCGCTGACCCTGCACGTCGGCTTCGAGCACACCGAGCGCAGGCCGCTGGTGCGGTGGGCACCCGCTGCGGCGACGCTCGTGCTGGTGCCCCTGTCCGGCTCCCGGTCCGCCTACGTGGGCGCCGCGATCGGCCTGGTCATCCTGCTCCTGGGCTGGAAGGGCTCCCGGCGCAAGATCATGCTCGGCGTGACCGCCGTCGGCGCCCTGGCGGGCCTGGTGGTCGCGCCGGGCATGCTGTCCTCGATCCTCGGCCTGTTCACCGGCGCGTCCGAGGACCCGAGCGTCACCTCCCGGACCGGCTCGTTCGACCTGGCGGGCGAGTTCATCGCGCGCGACCCCCTGTTCGGGCGCGGCCTGGGCACGTTCCTGCCCACCTACCGGATCTTCGACAACCAGTACCTCCTGCTGCTGGTGACCGTCGGGCTGGTGGGCACCGTCCTGTTCCTCGGCATCGGCGCGGCCACGGTCCGGGTGCTGATGCGGGTCCGCAGGCGCGCCGCGGGCACCGACGCCCGGACCTACGACCTCGCCCTGGCCCTCACGGCCTCGGTGGTCGTCGGGTTCGTCAGCCTGCTCTTCTTCGACGCCTTCGCGTTCCCGATGACGATGGGCGCGCTCTTTCTCCTGGTCGGTGTCGCGGGTTCCCTGCGCGCCCGGGCATAGCCCTGCGCAGATACCCCGAGAATCACCCGGAGAATCACCCGGGAATGCATTCCGCAGCGGATTGTCGTCGTTCACGATGAACAAATGATCAATCTCTGCTTTCACGGCATCGGGACGCCGCCGCACGACGCCCCGGCCGAGGAGGCCGCCTACTGGATCGGCACCGACACGTTCCGGCGCGTGCTCGACGTGGTCGCCGTCCGGCCGGACGTGCGGCTCAGCCTCGACGACGGCAACGCCTCCGACGTCGACGTGGCGCTCCCGGAGCTCGTCGAGCGCGGGCGGGTGGCCGACTTCTTCGTCATCGCCGGCCGCCTGGGCCACGCGGGCTCGCTGTCCGCCGGGGACGTGCGCGCGCTGCGCCGGTCCGGGATGGGCGTCGGGTCGCACGGCATGCACCACCGGGTCTGGCGCCGGCTGCGCCCGCCGGAGCTGCGCGAGGAGCTCGTCCTGGCCCGCGAGCGCCTGGAGGACGTCCTGGAGGAGCCGGTGCGCACCGCGGCCTGTCCGCTGGGCCGCTACGACCGGACCACCCTGACCGCGCTGCGGAAGCTGGGCTACACGCGGGTCTACACCAGCGACCGGGCGCTGGCCCGGCCGGAGTCCTGGCGGCAGGCCCGGTTCAGCCTCCGCGCGACCGACACGGCCGACGACGTCGCCGCGTGGCTGCGGCACGGGGACCGCTACACGGTCCGCGCGGCGGACCGGGCCCGCACGTTCGTCAAGGGGCTGCGCTGATGGGGGCCGAGGTCGCGGCGGTGGTCGTGACCTACAACAGCGCCCGGCACATCGACGCCCTGCTCGACAGCCTGCCGGCGGCCTTCGGCGACGTCCCGTACACCACGGTGGTGGTCGACAACGGGTCCACGGACGAGACGCTCACGCTGCTGCGGCGCCGGGGCGACTGCTCCGTCGTTGAGAGCGTCAACGACGGCTACGGGGCGGGGATGAACAAGGCGGTGCGGTACTCGCCGGAGTCGGCCGCGATCCTCGTGCTCAACCCGGACGTGGAGCTCGACGCCGACTCCGTCCCGCGGATGCTGGACGTGCTGCGGCGGCGCGGGGTCGGCATCGTCGTGCCGCGCACGCGGGAGGCGGACGGGAGCCTGTCCCCGACGCTGCGCCGCACGCCCACCGTGGCCCGGGCGGGCGGGCTGAGCTTCACGCGCCTGCCGGCCTTCGCCGAGCGGATCGAGGACCCGCGGGCCTACGCGACCGAGCACCTGGTGGACTGGGCGGTCGGCGCGATCTGGCTCGTGGACCGGGCGTGCTTCGACGCCCTGGGCGGGTTCGACGAGTCGTTCTTCCTCTACTCCGAGGAGACGGACTTCGCGCTCCGCGCGCGGGACCGCGGCTGGCGCTCCCTCTACACGCCGACGGCGGGGGCCATGCACATCGGCGGCGGCTCGGGCACGAGCCACGAGACGCACACCATGCTGATGCTGAACCGGGTGCGCCTGATCCGGCGCCGGCGCGGCACGCGGGCGGCCTGGATGTACTACGGGGTGACCCTGCTCGTGGAGCTCCGGCGCGGCCTGCTGGGCCACGGCGCGTCGTGGCCCACGCTGCGGGCCCTGGTCCGCCCGGCCCGGCGCCCGACGGCGCTCGGCGCGAGCGACGAGGTGCTGCCGCGATGAGCGCGCCGGTGGCGTCCGTGGTCGTGCCCGCGCACGACGAGGAGCGCACGATCGGGCGTCTCCTGGACGCGCTGTGCGCCGACCCGGGGCTGCTGGAGGTCGTGGTGGCCTGCAACGGGTGCACCGACGGGACGGCGGCCGTGGCCGGCCGGTATCCCGTGACCGTCCTCGACCTGCCCGAGCCCTCCAAGGCCCGCGCGCTGCGGGCGGCCGACCGGGTGGCCGTCGCGTTCCCGCGGGTCTACCTGGACGCCGACGTCGAGATCACGGCGGACGGCGTCGCCCGGCTCGCGGCCGCGGTGGGCCCCGGGGGTGCCGCCGTGGCGGCGCCGTCGCGCACCATGCCACGGACCGGGGTGACGCTGCTGGCGCGCTGGTACTACGACGTCTGGGAGGCGCTGCCCACCGTGCGGTCGGGCCTGTTCGGGCGCGGGGTGCTGGCCGTGTCCCGGGCGGCCGCCGGCCGGATCGCCGCGCTGCCCCAGGTGATGGCCGACGACCTGGTGCTGTCCGAGGCGTTCGCCCCGCACGAGCGCGTCGTGGTGGCGGACGTCGCGGTCGTCGTGCACCCCGCGCGCACCCTGCGCGACCTGGTGCGCCGCCGGGCGCGCGTGACCACCGGGAACGTCCAGGCCGACCGCGCGGGCCTGCGCGGGGCCGAGGCGCGGACCTCGCTCGGCGACCTCTGGCGGGTGGTCCGGGAGCGACCCGGCCTGGCGCCCAAGGTACCCGTGTTCCTCGGCGTGGTGCTGGCCGGGCGGCTGCGCGCCCGCACGGCGGTGCGCGCGGGCGACTTCACCACGTGGGAGCGGGACGCGAGCTCGCGGGTCTGACGGGCGGAGGCCTGAAGGCGGCAGGGAAGGCGGCGGGGCGGCTCAGTTGCCGCTGCCGCCGCACTCGATCGGGTCCACGGGCGTGGTGCGGCCCTCCTTGTCGGCCGTCACCGTGTGTGCCTGCCAGGCCGTCAGGGCGGGGCACAGCACGTCGACGGGCCCGTAGCCCCAGGTGTCCTGCACCACCTGCAGGTTGCGCACGCTGCCCTCCGTGCCGGCCCGGAACGCGTAGCCGCCGCCCTCGACCAGCAGCCCGTCGACGGTCAGCGACGTGTTGCCCTGGCCGCTCGGGTAGAAGAAGGGCGCGGTGCCGTAGCAGTCGGCGGTCTCGCGCATGATGATCCGGGTGTTCCGGACGGTGAGGCTGCCGCCGCCGTAGCCCTGGATGCCGTCGCCGTGCCAGTCGGTGCAGACGTCGGGCGGGACCACCCGGATGAACGAGTCCTCCACGACCACGTCGCCGCACTGCTTGGCACCCACCCGGATGCCCTCGGGCACGCCGTCGATCACCACGTCGCGCACCGTGAACCCGCCGTTGCCGATCACCTGCCGGTCGCCGTCCCCGGTCCGGACGTCGCTCCGGACGAACTCGGACTGCTCGACCAGCAGGCCGGACCCGCACACCGGGGTGTCGTCGTTGACGACCTTGGACCCGACGGCCTGCACGCGGCGCAGCGTCACGTCCGGGGCGTCGACGTAGATGGTGCCGTCCGTGATCCGCAGGTCGCTGACCACGGTGCCCGGCTCGCTGATCCGGAGGTCGCCGGTGTGGGTCTGCTTCGGCGTCCACCCGTCGGGCAGGCCGGCGGTCTCGGGCGTGGGGAAGGTGAGCGCCGCGGCCTTCACGACGGGTTCCGGGGGCTCGCCGGACGGCGTGGGCGCGGCGTCCTGCCCCGTGCCGCCGGACGAGGCGCCCGGGTCCTCGGGGGACGTGTTCTGGGACACGGCAACCGTGGTCAGCGCGGCGGCGACCAGCGCTCCGACGACCCATCGGAGCGGCACCCACCAGGACGATCGGCCCATGCGAGTCATCCTGGCATGCCGGTCGTCGTCGCTCATCCGGTGGCCTGCGCCCCGGCCGCGGGCCGCGCCGCGGCGACCTGCTCGTAGAGCTCCACCATCGTGTCGACCCGCCGGTCCCACAGGTGCTCGGCCACCGCGTGCTCGCGGGCCGCCTCGCCCATCCGCAGCCGCAGGTCCGGCTCGGTGACCAGGCGGCGCACCGCGGCGGCGACGTCGCGGGCGAGCTGGGCCGGCGAGTCGGCGGGCAGCCGGAACGCGCAGGCGTCGGTCACGTTCGCGCCCGGGCCGCCGCGGTCGCACACCACGAGCGGCAGCCCGTGCGACATCGCCTCGAGCGCGACGGCGCCGCCCGGCTCCCGGTAGCTCGGGAAGACGAAGACGTCGGCGCGCTCGTAGAAGCCGTCGACCTCGGCGCGCGGCACCGCCCCGTGCAGCGTCACCTGGTCCGCCAGGCCCAGCTCCTCCACCAGATCGGCGCACGCCTGACGGTCGTTGCCGTCCCCGACGACGTCGAGCACCACGGGCAGGTCGCGCAGCGCGGCCATCGCGCGGATCACGTCGCGGGCGCCCTTCGTGCGCACCAGCCGGCCGACGTGCAGCAGCCGCACCGGGCCGCTGCGGCCCCTGCGGTCGATCGGCGGCCGGACCGCGTGCAGGGCCACCTCGCGGAGGGTCTCGAACCGCCGCAGCCGCACGTCGCCGAGGACCTCCTGGACGTAGGGGGCGATGCCCACCACGCAGTCGGCGGACTCGTAGGTGGAGCGCAGGAGCGGGTCGTACCGCAGCCGCAGCCGGTCCAGCGCGCGCAGCCGCTGGTACCACGGGACCACCTCCTCCCGGGCGAACGCGGGCGGGGACTCCAGGCTGCCGCCGACCGGCCCGACCACCAGCGGGATGCCGAGGCCGACGACGGGGCACGGGTAGCGCATCGCCACGGG
This sequence comes from Promicromonospora sp. NPDC059942, assembly GCF_042731755.1. Lineage (NCBI taxonomy): Bacteria > Bacillati > Actinomycetota > Actinomycetes > Micrococcales > Promicromonosporaceae > Promicromonospora > Promicromonospora sp. NPDC059942. The sequence goes on along the minus strand of NZ_JBHWLR010000010.1, from coordinate 222,806 downwards.
CGCCGGCTGGTGCGCCACGTCGAACCGTTCGCCCGCCGCGAGGCGGCCGCGGACCCAGCGCCGGGCCCGCACGTAGAACGGCACGTAGGCCGGCTGGAGCAGGCTGTTGAGCCGCTCCGCGCGGTGCACCAGCGGCGGCTCCGGCCACTCGACCACGCGCACGCCGGGCAGCTGCCGCGACGGCGGCACGTGGCCCTTCTTGTACGTGGACAGGAGCGTCACCCGGAACCGTTCGGAGAGCAGGCTCGCCCACTGGTGGGCGAGCCAGGACTCGCCCACGTCGTTGCCGTCGCACGCGGGTGCCACCAGCAGCACGCTGGCCACGCGAGAGGATCCGGCGGGTTCGTTGACAGCCACCCACCGATAGTGACGGCTGCCACCGGCCGAATGCAGCCCCGGGCCGGGTGAGAAGAGGGGTGAGAAATGCGCCCCAGGCAATACCGGACACCCATTCCCGGGGTCATACTCGCCGACGTGGCACATTCGAAAGATGTCGAGCTCGCACCCGTCACGACGGACGACCTGCCGCGTGTGGGCGAATTCCTGAGCGTTTATCTCGACGGTTCCCTCACCCCGGGCCAGTGGGCGCGCTCCCTGCGTCCCACGTGGACCACGAGCCACCCCGACCACGGGTTCCTGCTCACGGCCGAGGGCCGGGTCGTGGGCGTGTACGCGGCCCTCTACTCGGAGCAGGACGGCCCCGGCGGGCCGCGCGCCGTCTGCAACGTCGCGGCCTGGTGCGTGCTCGACGAGTACCGCCACCACTCGCTGCGGCTGCTGCGCGCCATGCTCGCCCAGCGCGACCGCGAGCTCACCGACCTGTCCCCCAGCGGCACCGTGGTGCCCCTGAACGAACGGCTCGGGTTCCACCACCTGGACACGTCCGGAGCGCTCGTGGTCAACCTCCCGCTGCCCTCGCCGGGCGTGCGCCTGCTGACCGGCCGGGCCGACATCGAGGCCGTACTTTCGGGCCCTGACCTGGCCGCCTACCGCGACCACGCCGACTCCGCCGCCGCGCGGCACGTGGTGGCGGTCGTCGACGGCAGGCCGTGCTGGGTGGTGTTCCGCAGCGTGCGGCGCAAGCGGCTGCGCCTGTTCGCGTCCGTGCTGCACGTGAGCGACCGCGAGCTGTTCCGCACCGCCGCGCCCGCCGTCTACCGGCACCTCCTGCTCACGCACGGGCTGCCGTTCACCCTGCTGCAGCACCGGGTCAGCGGACCCCGCCCGTGGCACTCCGTGCCCCTGTCCGCGCAGCGGCCGACGATGTACCTGAGCCGCACCGACCAGCCGCCGGAGTCGGTCAGCTACCTCTACAGCGAGCTGACCCAGGTGCCGTGGTGAGCGCCCCGCCGAGGTGAAACCACCGGCGCGGGAGGTAATTCACCATTCCCCGGCCGGCGGGTCGCGGATGAGTTCTGTTATCCGCCCGGGAATTCACCTTCCGCACCTAATACGAAACGATCGGGCCTGCCGCTCGGCCGGCGCCCCGCGATCCTTTTTTCACCCATTCTGGGTTCACCCGCTTTTCGGCCCTATTCACCCGTCACCCACCTGACGAAAATCGTCGCGAGCGCTTTACCGTGATCTTCGTGACGACCATCCATCAGCATCTCGAGCAACAGGCGCGCCTGCGGCCCGACGCCCCCGCGCTGTCGGCCCGGGACGCGACCCTGACGTACGCGCGGCTGTGGCAGGGCGTGCGCCGGGCTGCGGCCCGGCTCACCGGGCTCGGCGTGGCGCGGCACGACCGGGTGGCCGTCTTCCTGGAGAAGCGGTTCGAGACGGTCGAGGCCCTGTGGGGCACCTCCGTGGCCGGCGGCGTCTTCGTCCCCGTCAACCCGCTGCTCAAGGGCCGGCAGGTCGCCCACGTCGTGCGCGACTCCGGCGCCCGGGTGCTCGTCACCTCGGCCGGCCGGCTGAGCGCCGTCCGCGACCACCTCGGCGACACCGGCCTGACCACGGTGCTGCTCGTCGACCCGGCCGACGGCGGCGTGCCGGACGACCTGCCCCGCGTGCCCGGGCTCACGGTGCACCGCTGGACCGACGGCGCGCAGGAGGCAGACGGCGCGCACGAGACCGACGAGCCCACGCCGTCCGGCCCCGACACCGACATCGCGGCGATCCTGTACACGTCCGGCAGCACCGGCGCCCCGAAGGGCGTCGTCCTGTCGCACCGCAACCTGGTCGTGGGCGCCACCAGCGTCTCCGGCTACCTGCACAACACGGCCGACGACGTGCTGCTCGCGGTGCTGCCGCTGAGCTTCGACGCCGGCCTGAGCCAGCTCACCACCGCGTTCGCCGTCGGCGCCCACGCGGTGCTGCTCGACTACCTGCTCCCCCGGAACGTCACCGCCGCGTGCGAGAAGTACGGCGTCACCGGCATCACCGGAGTGCCGCCCCTGTGGACGCAGCTCGCGGCGGTCGAGTGGCCGTCGGGCGCCCGCTTCGCGCTGCGCTACTTCGCCAACACCGGCGGGCGCATGTCCGGCGCGCTGCTGCACGAGCTGCGCGACCTGTTCCCCGCTGCCGCGCCGTACCTGATGTACGGGCTGACCGAGTCGTTCCGGTCCACCTACCTCGACCCCGCGCAGGTCGACGCGCGCCCCGACTCGATCGGGCGGGCCATCCCGAACGCGGAGGTCCTGGTGCTGCGCCCGGACGGCACCCCCTGCGAACCCGACGAACCGGGCGAGCTGGTGCACCGCGGCAGCCTCGTCGCGCTCGGCTACTGGAACGACCCGGAGCGGACGGCGGCGCGGTTCCGCCCCGTGCCCGGGTACGACGAGCCGTGGCGCGCCGTGCCGGAGCCCGCCGTGTGGTCGGGCGACACCGTGGTGCGGGACGCCGACGGCTACCTGTACTTCGTGGGCCGCGCCGACGAGATGATCAAGACCTCCGGGTACCGCGTGAGCCCCACCGAGGTGGAGGAGGCGGCGCTGGCCACCGGCCTGGTGCGCGAGGCGGTCGCGGTCGGCGTGCCGGACGCCCGGCTGGGGCAGCGGATCGCGCTCGCCGTGCTGGCGCCGGAGCCGGTCGACACCGACCGCCTGCTCAAGGAGATGCGGCAGACGCTGCCCACCTTCATGGTGCCGGCCCAGGTCCACGTGGCCGCCGCGTTCCCCCGCAACCCCAACGGCAAGCTGGACCGCCCGGCGATCCGTGCGGGGCTGGTCGCGGAGGTGGCCGGGTGACCGCGCAGCCGCTGGTCGCGCCCCACCCCGCCGTGGCGGCCGTGCCCGTCTCGGGCGACGAGATCCTCGTGGGCGGGGTGCCCCTGACGCGCCTGGCCGCCCGGGTCGGGTCCACGCCGTTCTTCGCCTACGACCGGCAGCGCATCACCGACCGGGTCGGCGAGGTCCGGGCCGCGCTCGGCGACGCGGTGCGGCTCGGGTACGCCGTCAAGGCCAACCCGATGCCCGCCGTCGTGCAGCACCTCGCCGGGCTGGTCGACGCGCTCGACGTCGCCTCCGCGCACGAGATGCACACCGCCCTGGACACCGGGACGGACCCGCACCGGATCAGCTTCGCGGGCCCCGGCAAGACGCCGGAGGAGATCCGCTCGGCGGTCGCGGCGGGCGTGCTCGTCGAGCTCGAGTCGCAGACCGAGGCCCGCCGCGTCGTGGCGGCCGGGGAGGCGCTCGGCGTCGTCCCCCGGGTGGCGATCCGCGTCAACCCCGACTTCGCCGTGCGCGGCTCGGGGATGCGCATGTCCGGCGGCCCGCAGCAGTTCGGCGTGGACGCCGAGCAGGTCCCCGACCTGCTCCGGTACCTCGGCACGACCGGCGTCGAGATGGCCGGGTTCCACGTCTTCGCGGGGTCCCAGAACCTCGACGCGGAGCTCATCGCCGGCGCCCAGCGCGCCACGGCCGACCTGATCGTCGCGCTCGCCGAGCACGCGCCCGGGCCGGTGCGGTACGTGAACCTGGGCGGCGGCCTGGGCATCCCGTACTTCCCCAAGGACCGGCCCGTGGACCTCGCCCGCGTGGGCGAGAGCCTCGCGGCCGTGGTCGCCGGGCAGATCGCCCCGGCGCTGCCCGACGCCGACGTGCACATCGAGCTGGGCCGCTATCTCGTCGGCGAGGCGGGCAGCTACGTGACGCGCGTGATCGACCGCAAGGTCTCCCGCGGCCGCACCTACCTGGTGGTCGACGGCGGCATGCACCACCAGCTCGCCGCGTCGGGGAACCTCGGGCAGGTGATCCGGCGCAACTACCCGGTGCTGGTCGGCAACCGGATGGCGTCGGCCGAGACCGAGCAGGCCACCGTCGTCGGCTGCCTCTGCACCCCGCTCGACCTGCTGGCGGACGACGTCCCCCTGCCCCGGGCCGAACCGGACGACCTCGTGGTCGTGCTCCAGGCGGGGGCCTACGGCCTGACCGCCAGCCCGACCGCCTTCCTGGGCCACCCGGCACCCGCCGAAATTCTGGTGTGAGGCGGAGGTGCAGCGAAGGGCGGGGGGCGAGGAACGAGGCACCCGCCCGCAGCGGAACCGCAGCCTCACACCACCAAGAACACAGTCTGACGCCTGGCCCGACGCCCGGTTCCAACCCCTGACAGGAGAGACATGATGAGCAGCGACGTGACAGACGGCCCGGCGGGCACCACGACCGGCGAGGTGTCCCTCTCCGACGTGCTCGAGGTGCTCGGCAAGGTGCTCGGGATCGAGGACCGCGTGGCCTCGTTCGACGCGGGCACCCCCCTCTTCGGCGACCTGCCCGAGCTCGACTCGCTGGCCGTCCTGGAGCTCGTGACCGCCCTCGAGGACCGGTTCGGCATCACGGTGGACGACGACGAGCTTGCCGGCGGCCTGCTGGAGACCGCGGGCAGCCTGCACGCGTTCGTCGGCGCGCGGGCGCGGTGACAGGGAAGGAAATGCCATGACCATCGACGAGCAGGGGGCGGCCCGGGTCCAGGACTCGGCCGACGTCGACGAGCGCGCCACGATCGGCGCCGGCACCACCATCTGGCACCTGGCCCAGGTGCGCGAGGACGCCGTCGTGGGGTCCGGCTGCATCGTGGGGCGGGGCGCCTACGTGGGGCCCGGCGTCCGCATCGGTGACGGCTGCAAGCTGCAGAACTACGCCCTGGTCTACGAGCCGGCGGTCCTGGAGGACGGCGTCTTCGTCGGTCCCGCCGCCGTGCTGACCAACGACCTGTACCCGCGGGCGATCACCCCGGACGGGACCGTCAAGACCACCGACGACTGGCAGGCCGTCGGCGTCACGATCCGCACCGGCGCCGCGATCGGCGCCCGGGCGGTGTGCGTGGCGCCGGTGACCGTCGGCCGGTGGGCGACCGTCGCGGCGGGCGCCGTCGTGACCGCCGACGTACCGGACTTCGCGCTCGTCGCCGGGGTGCCGGCCCGGCGCATCCGGTGGGTCGGCCGCGCCGGCGTGCCGCTGGAGCGCACCGCCGGGGACGGCTGGCGCTGTCCCGTCACCGGCGACGAGTTCACCGAGTCGGACGGCGTGCTGCGCGAGGCGCCGTCGAACGCGTCTTTTCGGCACTGAACGACCGTCGGTTATTTCTTTTCCAGCCCGCCGTCTCACCTTTCCATCGAAAAGGGTGAACTGACGGGTGAAGGCCCCGGAAAATGGCACCTGGAGCACGACAGAATACAGCGACCCTCATATTATCGTGACCAAGAAATAGCAACGAGAACCGGGCACACACAACGCCCCGAGGCTGCTGTTGCAAGGCCCGGACCACCACCCCCCGGCTCCACCAGGGCGCGTCGACGCCTCGCGATCGACTGCGCCCCAAAACTCATTCCTGGCCAGAGGGAAGGAAGGAATCGACGTGGCGAGCCAGACGATAGGTGGCGGTTTCGAAATTCGCCCGCAGGTCACCGAGAAAAGGGTGAAGAATGCGGCGTCGCGTGGTTTTCACGACGTCCGCGCGCGGCGCGCTCACCCGCAGTGGCAGGTGCGATATCGCGCACGGCTGCGCTACACGGACACGGCCGTCGTCCTCGCCTCGGTGATCCTCGCGTCGGTGCTCGACGCGACCCTGCTGTCCGGCTCCCCCGGGCACCCCGGACCGTTCCGGTCCCTCGCCGTGTCGGCCCTGGTGGCGGCGGTCTGGATCGGTGCGGTGGCCGCGCGCAGCTCCTACGACCTGCGGGTGGTGGGCCGCGACCACACGGAGTACCGGCGCATCTTCGGCGCCACCTGCACGGCCGTGAGCCTGCTCGTGGTCGCCGCTTGGCTCACCGGGTCGGTCGAGCCGCGGGACGTGCTCGCGCAGGCCGTGGTGCTGCCGCTCGGCCTCGCCGGGCTGATCGGCTCCCGCTATGCCTGGCGGCAGTGGGTGGCACGCACCCGGCGGCGCGGGACGGGCTGCATGACGCCCGTGCTCGTCGTCGGGCACCGCGAGCAGGCCGAGCAGGTGATCCGCCGGCTCAACGGCGCGCCGCACAAGGGCTTCGTGGTGGTGGGCGCCTGCCTGCCGTCCGACGAGACGCCGGCGGGCGAGACGGCCCCCGGCGAGACGCCGCCGCGCGACGGGCTGCCCGGCGACGAGGTGGGCGGCGTGCCCGTGCTCGGCGACCTGTCCCGCGTCGGCGAGGCCGCGGCCCTGGTCCGCGCGAGCGCCGTGGCGGTGAGCGCGTCCGGCAGCATCACCACGGACCTGGTGCGCCGGCTCGGCTGGCAGCTCGAACGGGTCGGCGTCGACCTCATGCTCACCACGGAGCTCGCGGACGTCTCGGCGGCCCGCCTCAGCGTCTCCCCGGCGTCGGGCCTCTCGCTCCTGCACGTGGCCGCGCCGCGCTTCCGGGGGCACAAGTTCCGCGTGAAACAGTGCATCGACTGGGTGCTCGCCGCCGCGATCACGGTGCTGGTGTCGCCGGTGCTGCTCGGCGTGGGGCTGGCCGTCGCGCTGACCAGCAAGGGCCCGCTGTTCTACCTGTCGGAGCGCGTGGGGCGCGACGGCAAGATCTTCCGGATGTTCAAGTTCCGCACCATGCGCGTGGGCGCCGACCGCGAGGTCAAGGCCCTGACGGCGGGGAACGACGGCGCCGGCCCGCTGTTCAAGATGCGCACCGACCCGCGCATCACCCGCGTGGGCCGGGTGCTGCGCCGGTACTCGCTCGACGAGCTGCCCCAGCTCCTCAACGTGCTCGTCGGCCACATGAGCCTGGTGGGCCCCCGGCCGGCCCTGCCGCACGAGGTCGCGGCGTACGAGGAGCGCATGCGGCGCCGGCTGCTGGTCAAGCCCGGGATGACGGGCATGTGGCAGGTCTCCGGCCGGTCCGACCTGCCCTGGGAGGAGGCGGTCCGCCTCGACGTCTACTACGCCGAGAACTGGACGCCGATGCAGGACCTGGCGATCCTCGGGCAGACGGCCCGCGCCGTGGTCTCGGGCCGCGGGGCCTACTGAGGCCGGGCGGGCGGGCCCGGCCGCCCTACCCGGCCCGGTCCGCCCGCCCTCTCCCGGTCAGGCCTTCTCCCACACCGAGACGTGCTTCTCGGAGTCGGCGGTGAACGGCGACCGGTCCCAGCCCGCCCAGCGGTGCCGGAGCCGCAGGCCGGCGATCCGCGCCATGAGGTCCATCTCGGCGGGCCAGGCATACCGGAACGGCACCGCGCGGAACTGCCCGGTGCCGTCGGGCCGCACGGTCACGTGGTTGGACGTGAAGAGCTGGGTGGCGACGTCGTACCGGTCGAAGCCCACGTAGCCGCTGTCCCCCGCCGCGGGCGCGACGGTGAACGGGACCGTGTCCTGGCCGGGCGGCAGACGGCGCAGGCCCGGCACGCCCACCTCGATCAGGAACAGCCCGCCGGGCCGCAGGTGCGCCGCGGCGTTGACGAAGACGTCGACCTGCCCGTCCTGCGTGGTCACGTTGCTGATCGTGTTGAAGACCAGGTAGGCCAGGGAGAAGTCGCCCGGCCGGACGGCGCCGTCGAACCCGTCGAACCGGGTGGTGGTCATGTCGCCGACGGTGACGCCCACGGCGTCCCCGCCGGGCTTGCCGGCGATCCGCGCGGCCATGGCGCGGCTCAGCTCGATGCCGCCCACCCGTACGCCGCGGGCGGCCAGCGGGGCCGCGACACGCCCGGTGCCGACCGCCAGCTCCAGCACGGGGCCGCCGGCAGCGAGCTCCTCCAGCAGGTCGACGGCGGGCGTCACGACCGCCGGGTCGTTCGCGCCGCCCGGGCCGTCGTAGTCCACGGCCACGCTCTCGGGGAACTGGCCGTCGCCCGGGTCGTCGCCGGGGCGGTGGGCGAGGTTGCCTGCGGTGCTCGGGGCGGGGTGCGCGTCGTCGGTCACGCGCCCGACGCTATGCCCGGCGCCGGTGCCGGCCCAGCTCTTTTCGGGCCCCTCAGACGTGGACGCGCACCAGCCGCATCGGCGTGTGCGGGATGCCGTCGTCGAGGAAGTCGTCGCCGTCCGCCACGAACCCGTGCTTGCCGTACCAGCCCGTGAGCGGCGACTGGGCGTCCAGCACGACGTCGCGGTCGTCGCCGGCCTCCTCGACGTACTTCAGGGCCGTGCGCATGACGTCGTCGGACAGGCCCTTGCCGCGGGCCTCCTTGGCCAGGGCGACCCGGCCGATGCGCCACACGTCGCCGTCGTCCAGCACGCGGGCGGTGCCGAGCACGCGGGTCCCACCGTCGGACACGGAGTCGGGCGCGGCCTCGGCCAGCAGCACGACCTGCACGGCGCCCGGCTCGACGTCGCGCCCGTCGAGGTCGTGGTACGGGCAGTCCTGCTCCACGACGAAGACGTCCTGACGCAGCTTCCAGACCCCGTAGGCGATGGCGACGTCGAGCTGGGCGAGCGGGGCGGTGATGATCTGCACGCATCGATCCTCGCACGCCCCGCCCCGTGGGCGTCGTGCCGAGGCGCCCCGCCCGGGATCGCCTGCCCACCCGAATTCCCTAAGAGCCCCAAGACCCCGAAGAGAGATCTTGAGGCTTTCTTGAGGATCTTCGGCTGGGCCTTGAGCCCGGAGAAGCATGCTGGGAGCGGCCATTCAGAGAGCCCACTAAAAGCATTCCGAGAGCCATCGGTAAAAGCTTTGTGGTCATTCTTCGCGCACCATTCATGATCTCGTCGGGGAGAGCATCGCCATGACCCACGTAGAAACTCGTCGGCCGGCACCGACCCGTCCCGTGCCCACCAGGGCCTCGACGAGCAGGCCGACCAGCGGCCGCGTCGTGGTGATGATCCCGGCGCACAACGAGTCGGAGGGCATCACCGAGACCGTCACGGCCCTCGGCCGCCAGACCCGTCCGCCCGACGAGATCCTGGTCGTCTCGGACAACTCGACCGACGACACCGTCGAGCTCGCCAGGCGCACGGGCGCCCACGTCACCGAGACGGTCGGTAACCGGCACAAGAAGGCCGGGGCCCTCAACCAGGCCCTCGCGACCGTGCTTCCCCGGCTGCGGGACGACGACTTCGTGCTGGTGCAGGACGCAGACAGCGTGCTGGACCCCGGCTTCGTCGAGAGCGCGCTCGCGCACCTCGCCGCCGACGACCGGCTCGGGGCCGTCGGAGGCGTCTTCCGTGGTCAGGACGGCGGAGGGTTCGTCGGTCACCTGCAGCGCAACGAGTACGCGCGCTATGCGCGGGACGTACGGCGGCTCAGGGGCAGGTGCCTGGTCGTCACCGGCACCGCCGCGGTGTTCCGTGTCTCGACGCTCCGACACGTCCGAGCGGCCCGGCTGGCGCACGAGATCCCGGCCGGCGACGGGCACGGCGGCATCTACGACACGACGGTGCTGACGGAGGACAACGAGATCTCGTTCGCCCTGATGCACCTCGGCTACAAGATCCTGTCGCCCGCGGGCTGCACGCTCACGACAGAGGTGATGCCGACCTGGCGGGAGCTCTGGAACCAGCGCCTGCGGTGGAAGCGGGGCGCGATCGAGAACTGCGCCCAGTACGGACTGACCCGGGTCACCGCGCCCTACTGGGGTCGGCAGGTGGTGTCCGTGCTGGGAATCCTGGTGACCGCCGCCTACCTGGCGACGATCGTCTGGTCCCTCGTGGCATTTGGATCACTCAACATCCAGCCGTTCTGGCTGGCACTGACCGGCGTTTTCGTCGTCGAACGTGTCATTACTCTGCGAGACCGGGGACCGGTCAGGCAGATGATTGCCGCGACGCTTTACGAGCTGCCGTTCGACCTCTTTCTGCAGGCATGCCATGGAAAGGCATATCTGGACACCGTGATGAACCGAGAAAGGAGATGGTGACATGTACAACGGAGCAGCACTGAGCACGATCGGAGGCGGTGGCGTGGCAGCCCTGGCCGCCACGGGCCCCGACAACGTGCTGTGGCTCGCACTGGCGTCGTTCGCACTGGTCGCGGCCGGGGTGGCCGTACGACGGATCGTGCCCCGCAAGGAGGGGTGACCTCCGCACAGCCCAAGGGTGCTCGCCACGGATCTCACCGTGGCGAGCACCCTTTCGCGTCAGTCCACGGGCAGGTACCGCCGCCACCAGTCGAGCAGGATCTCGAACCGCTGCTGCCGGTGGCGCGGGCGTCCCGACCGCGACAGCTCGTGGTTCTCGCCGGGGAAGACCACCAGCTCCGTCTCCACCCCGTTCCCCTTGAGCGTCGAGTAGTAGCGCTCCGCCTGCGACAACGGGCAGCGCAGGTCCAGCTCGGAGTGCAGCACGAGCGTGGGCGTCGTCACCTGCCCGGCCACCGCCTGCGGCGACTGCGCCGCGATCTGCTCGGGCTTCTCGCCCACGTACTCCAGGCCGAAGAACGAGCCGATGTCGCTGGTGCCGAAGAACACCTCGGGGTCGAGGAACCCGCGCTCCACGACGGCGCCCGCGAACCGGTGGTCGTGGGCGATCGTCCAGGCCGTGAGGTACCCACCGTACGAGCCGCCGAGCACGCCCACGCGGGACCCGTCCAGCCGCCCGTCCGCGGCGACCGCGCCGTCCAGGAAGTCCAGCACGTCGTGCAGGTCGACGGTGCCCATGGCCTGCTTGATCGTGCGGCCGTGCGCCTGCCCGTAGCCGGCCGAGCCGCGCGGGTTGCAGTAGACGACGGCGTACCCCGCGTCGACCAGCACCTGTGTCTCGTCGAACAGCCGCACGTCGTAGGACGCGTAGGGACCGCCGTGGATCATCAGCAGGGTCGGGTGCGTGCCCGTCCCCTCGGGCACCGCGACCCAGCCGTGCACGGGATACCCGTCGCGCCCGGTCACGGTCAGCTCGGTGGGGGTGACGACGCCGGCCGCGCGCAGCGGCGCGGAGAAGTCGGTCCGGGGGTGGATCCCGCCGTCCGCGACGACGCCCACCTCGCCGTAGGTGCCCGCGTCGCCGTAGGCGACGGCGATGGTGCCGCCCGCGACGCCGATGTCGGAGACGAGCACGTCCCCGCCGGTCAGCGCGGTCGTGGTGCCGTCGTCGGCGACCTTGACCACCTGCTGGGTGCCCCGGGTCGCGAGGACGAGCAGCACGCCGCCGTCGGGCAGCGGCACCGGCTCGTGACCCAGCTCCTGCGTCTCCGGGTCGGTGAGCCGGCGGGGCTCCGGGTCGGCCCACGCGGACACCACGTACAGGGCGGCGTTGCGGGCCACGAAGTCCTTGCCCTCGGGGCCGTGGTCCTGGGCGAGCACGTACAGCTCGCCGCCCGGGCCGAACGCGACCGCCTGCGGGCCGAGCGTGCCGAGCTCCACCTCGGAGCCGCCGCCGGCGGCGCCCTCGCCCAGCGGGAGCATCCGCAGGACGCTGCGGCCCACCTGGCCCGCGCCCTGCTCGCGCTCGGCGAGCACGGCGATCGAGCGGCCGTCGGGCGTGAAGGCGATCCCGCCGTGGTCGACGTCGTCCGTGGTCACCCGGCGCGGTTCCGGCACCACGGGGCGCGGCTCGGCCGGGCCCTGCGGGGTCGCGACGGGCTGGACCACGGGCTCCGCGTCGACGTCGGGCACGTCAACCAGGTACACGTGCTGCGGGCGGTCGCGGTGGTAGCCAAGGCCGTTGCGCGTCCAGCTCCACTCCGTGATGCGGCGCGGGCCCTCGGCCCCGGGCGCGATGCCCTCGACCGAGCCGTAGCGGCCCGGCTCGGGCTCACGGCTCAGGAACGCGAGCCGCTTGCCGTCCGGCGACCAGCGGAACCCGCTCACGCCGAGCGTGCGGTCCGTGACCTGCACGGCCTCGCCGCCCGCGACCGGGAGCACCCAGAGCTGCGAGGCGCCCTGCGGCTGCGCGCGCAGGAAGGCGACCAGGGCGCCGTCGGGCGAGAAGCGCGGCTCGGTGTCGCGGAAGCCGCGGGTGAGGCGGCGGGGCGTGTCGGTGCCCTGGCCGGTGCTGGTGGCGGCGTCCGGGCCGGCGCTCGGGGCGGCGAGGGGGACGCGCCAGAGCTGGCCCACGACGGCGTCGGCCTCCAGGTCGGGCCGGGTCACGGCGACGACGGCCCACGTACCGTCCGGGTGGACGGCGGGCCGGGAGACGGTGCGGATCAGGGGAAGGTCGGCTGCCTGCATGACCCGGACATTACCCTTGCGAACATGTCCGAAACACAGCAGACCGACGCGCCCGGCGCTCATGAGGCCACGAGCGCGCACGAGGCGTGGGGCGCACCGCGCAGCCGTGACCTGACCTGGTACGACCCCCTCAGGACTGCGGCAGAGGCGCCGCTGACGTCCGGCGTCGAGTTCCTGCGCCGGATGCGCGACGGCCTCATCCCGCCGCCGCCGATCGCCTCGCACTTCGGCCTCGACATCGACGAGGTCGAGGAGGGGCGCGTGACCTTCCGGTGCACGCCCGACGAGTCCGGGTACAACCCGATCGGCACGATCCACGGCGGCGTGCTCTGCACGCTGCTCGACACGGTGTGCGGCTGCGCCATCCAGTCGGTGCTGCCGCAGGGCAAGGGCTACACGTCGATCGAGATCAAGGTCAGCTACGTCAAGGCCGTGCGCGGCGGCGGCGGACCGCTCACCGCCGAGGGCACGGTCGTCAAGGCCGGCTCCCGCGTGGGCTTCACGGAGGGCGTGGTCCGGGACGCGACGGGCGCGGTGGTCGCGACGGCGTCGAGCACGCTGCTGATCTTCGACCTCCCGACGCCGACGGCCTGACGCACGTCGGCCCGGGCCCGAAGTGCGCTTCTACCCAGTCATTGGGCCCGTAATCACGCTGTTTTCGGGCCCAATGACTGGGTAGAAGCGCACCTTCACGGCGACGCGGGCCGCGGCCGGCCGAGTCAGCCGTGGGGTCGCGTCAGCCCGTGATGACGAGGCCGACCACCCACGCGCCCGTCGCGATCAGCGAGCCCACGAGCTGGACGCCGATCGTGATCAGCGTGGCCTGGACGGCGGCCTTGGTGGCGGACCAGGCGGCCGACACGTCCCGGCGGCGCGCCCACTCCAGCAGGAAGATCGCGGCGACGAAGAACAGGAACAGGCCGATCACGGGCACCACGAAGAAGCCGATGATGCCCGCGATGCCGCCCACGGCGAGGGTCAGCACGGGCACCTCGGCCTTGCGCATGTGCTTGCCGGCGAGGATCCACTGGAACACCTCGGCGACGGCGATGGCCACCGCCGCGATGCCGAAGACGACCCACGCCTGGACGCCGCCCGTGAAGATGGCCCACACGAGGATGCCGCCCAGCACGAGCACGGCGCCCGGCAACACCTGAACGACGATGCCGATCAGCCCGACCAGGATTGCGACACCGACGAGTACCTCTGCCCATACGTCCACGGCCGCACACTAGCCTGTTGGTGCAAATCGGACACGGAGGGCGGCGGATATCCTGCTCGCCATGAAGCACGAGGCGGCCGGCTACCTGGCCAGGCTGGGCCTGGAAGCGCGGCCCCCGGCGACGGTCGGGACCCTGTTCGAGATCCACCGGCGGCACGCCGAGCGCATCCCGTACGAGAACCTGCACACCATGCTCGGCGACCCGCCGCCCATCGACGCGACGTCGACCCTGGCGCGACTGGCGGCGGGCGGCAACGCCGGCTACTGCTTCCACCACAACGGCGTCATGACGACGGCGCTGCGGGCGCTCGGCTACGACGTCGTCCCGGCATGGGGCCACAACTGGGACGACGAGGCGGAGCGCCGGGACCTGCACGTCGGGCACCTGGCGCTGACCGTGCGCGGCCTGCCGGCCGACGAGAACCCGGGCGGCGTCTGGTGGCCCGACGTCGGCTGCGGCGACGGGCTGCACGAGCCGCTGCCCCTGGTCGCGGGCGAGTACGAGCAGGGCCCGTTCACCTACCGGTTGGAGGTGCGCGACGACGGCTGGACGTTCCACCACGACGCCCAGGGCAGCTTCGGCGCCGTCGACCTCTTCGACGAGGCGCTCACGCCCGAGCAGGCGGACGCCGCCCACCGCCGGCTGACCGCGCCAGACGGCGGGGCGTACGCCCGCAAGCTGGTGGTGCAGCGCCGTCTGCCCGACGCCGCAGAAACCCTGCGCGGCTGCCAGTTCACGCGGACCGGGTCACGCGCCGAGCAGGTCGAGCTCACGGCGTACGACGACTGGCGCGACGGGCTGCGGACGCTGGGCATCATGCTGCAGGGCGTCGACGACGACGCCCTGCGCGCACTGTTCGACCGCAGCCTGGCGGCGCACCGCGACTGGCTGGCGACGCGCTAGCGGCGCCGGCCCGCCCGGTGCGCGCTCGGTGTCAGTTCCAGAACACCGCGACCGCGATGTTCACCAGGGTGAGGCCGAGCACGGAGCCCTTGAGGCCCTGCGACACGTTCTCGCCCTTGCGCACCGCGAGGACGGCCAGCACCGCGACGGCGAGCGCGATGATCAGCTTGACGCCGATCTTCGCCATCGACGGACCGCCGTCGTCCCAGAGACCGCCCATCTCGGCGATGCCGACCATGATGACGCCCGCGACGACGGCTCCCATGGCACCGTGCGAGACGCCCTTGTAGAGGGCCTTGGTCCGCAGCGACGCGATCGAGCCGCCGAAGACGAGCGCCCAGCTCGCGAAGTGCAGGAACACGAAGACGTTGTAGAGGAACTCCATGGTCGGCAGCCTATCCGCGGCGGGGGTCCGAACCACCTGAAATCCGCGCGCCTGGGGCGTTAGTGACAATTTTCACGAGGCTCGCAACGACAGGTCGCCCACCCAGCTCCAGGACCTCGGCACCCCGTGTTGCTCGTCAGCTTGCAACGCCGTGGTCCTGGTTGGCCTGACCTGCAGCTTCCACGATGGCCGAGTGGAGTTTCGGCCCCTCGCGCACCACGCCGTTCGAGTCCAGGAGAACTTGCCGGGAGATCTGTCGACCGTCGCGCAGTTCGAGGACAACCCTCGGATGCACTGCCCAGCGCGACCACTCCGGCCTCCACTCTCCCGGCAGGACGTAGGCGGAGGCGACGTCCTGGGGCTGAAGCCGAATGGTACGAAAACGTCCGCGGACCAGCAGCGCTTCCCGACTCACCGAGACCCTTGTTCGACCAGCAGTGAACCACCAGTTCAGCACCCGCACCAAGCCAACTAGCAGCACGAACACCGCAATCGTCACTGCGATACCGAGCGTCGCGGAAGAATCCACCTGCCTGGCCGCCAGCAGACCCAGAAATGCCACGGATGCGAGAATCCCGGCGACGTAAACAGGCCTCCAGAGTTGCGATTTCTTGGATCGCAGCACGTACATTGCTATTTCTCGCCAATCAGGCTGTTTCCACCACTACTGATTACCCCCGACGTGGCAACTCCGGCCACGTTTGACGTCACGTAGCTCGTGCCGTAAAGGCGTCTGACGTCGGTCACTCCAAGAGCGTCACCCACGGGATCGATGGACCGTGCCACACTCAGTGCGGGGTTGGCTGGCAGATCGTTCGCAAACCGCTTGACCACGCTCTTCGCCACAACCTTTCCTGCCGCGCCGCCGCCGATCATCCCCACTGCCGACACCGCAGCCTCGCCCCACTTTCCTTGTCGAGCATAGGCCGCAGTGTAGACGGCGCCACACAGTGCGCCTGCAGCACCGATCGCGAACCCGCAGGCAAACTCGATCGATTTTCCGACCTTGCTCTCTGTCAGATACTCCGCTGCATCACCAGAGGCATCCCACGCCTTATCCGCCGCGTCCGAGGCCCAGTTGCCGACGTCCTTGAGCCAGCTGTTCTTCTGCTCCCGCTTCTGGGTCTGTGCCTCTCGCGCCTGCGCTGCCGCCCTTTCCTGGGCCTTCTTCTGCTGGATCCGGCGCTGCTCCAGCCGCCGATGCGCCGCCGCAGCAGCCGCGATGCGCGCCTTTGCCCCGGGCGCATAACCGCCCCGCCCGTTGTAGACGGGCCGGTCCCCGATCGAGTTCGGGCCCTTGTACGACCCCCCGTTGTTCCACCGACCGGTGTACCCGGTGCGGTTCGGGGCGACCTGCCAACCACCTGATCCGGGCTTCCCCCGCTTGGGCGCCGTGTACGCGCCGTCGATCAGCGGCCCGAGCAGCAGCCCGGTCGGGTCGGACCACGTCAGCGGGTTGTTGTTCGCGTAGGCGTACGCGTTCCACTGCTGCGGGTCGGCGAGGTCCATGACCGGGTCCACCGAGATGAACGACCCCAGCACCGGGTCGTACAACCGCGCCCCGACCGCTGTCAGCCCTGTCGTGTCGGACGGTTTGTCGAGGAACCCGTGGTCCCCCACCCAGTCGGTGCTGCCGCCCGCGGCGGGGTCCGGCAGGCCCGCCGCGCTGTCCCGTGACGCGCCGAACGGGTCGGTGTACCGGCGGGTGATCTGGTTCGTCGTGTTCGCGACCTGGATCGTCGCCGTGTTGTGGTGGTCGGAGAAGATGCTGGAGACGTCGGCATACGTCGAGCCGTCCCGGACCGCCACGGTGTGACCCGCGAACGAGTAGTAGCGGTTGGCCCGCACCTGACCCGTCTGCCCGTCCAGCGTGATCTCCTGCCCCGGCAGGTACAGCGTGGTGTCGCCGTCCTGCTCGCGGAGCAGGCGGTCGCCGTCGGCCGTGTACACGTACTCGTCCGCCGCGGCCTGCTCCGCCTCGGAGACCGAGCCGTTGCCGTCCGTGTCCTCGGCCACGGACTCGAGCTCGCCCTCCGTGTCCCAGGACAGCTCCTGGGCCTTCTGGCCGGCCACGGCGCGACCCGTCATGTTCCCCGCCTGGTCGTACGAGAACGCACTGGTGCCCAGGACCGCGCCTGTCGCCCCCTTTGCCGTCACGGAGGTGACGGCGTGCGGCCGCGCCGCACCCGCGACCGGACGGGTGTAGCCGGAGGTGACGTTCCCGCCGTCCGCCGTCGACCGGTGCAGCGCGCTGGACGTGCGGTTCCCCACGGCGTCGTAGGCGTACGACTTCCAGTACGGGTCCCCGCCGCCGAGCGCGGCCACCGACGGCGCCGTGGCGCAGTTGCCGCTGGTGGGCGTCCACGCACCCGTCAGCCGCCGCGCCCAGTCGTAGGTGAAGCACTGCCGGTCGGACGGCTGGCTGCCCAGAGCCGGATCAGGGGTGTCCGCGACGGACAGGACGTTGCCCGCGTCGTCGTACGTGTACGCGGCGTCACGCAGCTCGTTCAGCGGATCCGTCTCCGCGCCGACCTGCTGTGTCGTCGTCACGCCCTCGAGCCGCCGGGTGCCGCGGTCGTAGTAGGAGTTCTCCTGGTACGCCTTGGTGTTCCCGGTCCGCAGGGACGAGGTCTCGCCCGTGGGGAGGAAGTCGGCACGCACCACGTAGTTGCCCCAGCCGAACCCACCCGTCAGTCCGTCCGCCACGTTCGTGGCGGAGTAGTAGGTGGTCAGCCCCTCGGCCGTGATCCCCCCGGCGGCGGGCACGCTCTGCGTCCTGACCCGGCCGTCCTGCGTGTAGGTGTACCGATAGGTGTACTGCCCCGCCAGACCGGCCGGCGTCGAGGCCGACTGCGGTATCGAGACGGTGGTCGCCGTCGGCTGGTACCGGTTGGTGAACCCGTCGACCGTCGTCGTGAGCTGGACGCCGTCGTGGTGCCGGGTGGTCGCCGTCTGCTGGCCCTTCACCACTGTGCCGCTCGCGAGCTTGTCGTACGACCACGACGCCCGGACGGTCCCGGTCACGCCGCCCGCTCGAAGACTGGTCTTCCGCCCCAGGTTGTCGTAGGTGTACCCCAGCGTCTCGCCCCGCGAGTCGGTGGTGGTCAGGACCTGCCCCGCGGCGTCGTACGTCGTGGAGCTCGCGCCCTTGTCCGGGTCGGAGGCGCTGGTCTGCCGGCCGCGCAGGTCGTACCCGTACGACCACTCGTTGCCCGACGGGTCGGCGACCCCGACCAGCCGGTCCGCGTCGTCGTACGCGTAGCTGGTCACGTGGTGCGTGCCCGACGGCGACCCGCCCTCGTACTGCCACAGCTCGGACGTCCGTCCGCGCGAGTCCGTGACGGTGGTGGTGGGCGTGCCGCCGGCCGGCGGGTCCACGCTCACCCGGTCGCCGCCGTAGGACGTGGTGGTCGTCCAGGTGTCCAGGTAGGCCGTCTCGCCGTCCGTCTGGTCGCCCTCACCCGACTGGAACGTCTCCGAGACCGGCCGGCCCGCACCGTCGAACGCGGTCAGGACGCGAGAGTTCACGGCCTTCGCGGAGACGACGAGCGCTGCCGACGCCGCCCCGGCGGTCGACCAGCCGTCCCGCGTCACGGTCGTCAGGCCACGCGAGTCGTACAGGGTGTCGGAGACGACCCGGCCGAGCACGGTCGCGCTGGCGGAGGGGGTCTGCGTCTGGCGCTCGCGCAGCAGTCCGTCGTACAGCGCAGAGGACGCGACGTAGCCGGAGGCGTCCCAGTTGAGGGTCTCCGTCAGCACGGTGTTCAGCCCGGAGTCGCTCACCTGGTAGGTGAACTTCGAGGTGGGGTCGTTCTGGTCGGGCACCCGGCCGGGCTCCCACACGGCGGTCAGCCGCCCCAGAGCGTCGTACCGCCCCTGCGTGACCTTCCCGTTCGGGTCCGTCGCCCGCGTCGGGGCTCCCCACAGCGGGTCGACGGCGGTGGTCGTCACGTGTGTCGTCAGCGGCCCGGTCCCGTCCGGGTCGGGCGAGGTCGACGTGGTCGACCGGGTCAGCCCGCCCGTGTTGTCGTAGTCGGTGGTCGTCACGTTGCCCAGGGCGTCGGTCGCCGACGTGGGCTGACCGTAGCTGTTGTACTGGGCCTTCGAGGTGTCGACGTAGACGGGCGCGCCCGAGGTGTACTTGTCGGCCTCTTGCGTCAGGGTGACCAGCCCGCGGGAGGGCGCCGTGCCCACCGCACCCGAGTCGTAGGCGTACCGCACGTCCGAGACCACGTCCTGCGGCAGCGAGGCGGTCTGGTCGCACCGCACGCCGACCGTCTCGACCCGCTGGGCGGTGTTCAGGATGTTCGCGGTCGTGTTGCGCACGTAGGTGGTCCTGGTGCAGAGCTCGTCCCCGGTCGCTCCGGTGCTGCCGTGCTCCGAGACGGTCTCCGGCATCCCGTAGGAGTCGAACGTCGTCTCGGTCGACGTGGTCAGCGCGCCGCCCGCGGCCAGCGGGGTGACCGTGTCGGCCCGCGCGACCCCGGTGCGGAACGCCTTCTTCGAGGTGTCGTCGGGGTCGGTGGCCGTCGCTGCCGACCGCCAGGGTGTGCTGACGGTTCGTTCGACGACGTCGGACCCGTCGTAGGTGATCTCCTCCCGCACCATCCCGGCGTACTGGTCCAGGTCGTCGATGCCGTCCACCTGCTTGCTCGTGGTCCCGCCCGCGCCGTCCCGGTCGCCGTGCATGCCCTGGAAGTACCGGTACGCCGTGTGCAGCCGCGGCGCGTCCTCGTCGCCGGAGGCGCCGGTGTACACGTCCACCTGCGCGTAGCCGCGCAGCTCACCCCACGTGCGGTGCTTGGGCTTGATCAGCTCGTTGTCGGTGTAGCGCCACTCCGGCCCGCCGGTGTACTCGTACGTGGTGTCCATGGGCACCGTGCCGGCGACCCGCCCGTCCTGCGTGACCGACTGGACGCGGTAGTGGTGGAAGTACTCCATCACCTGCTCGGCCGCCCCCTCGGGGGTCCACCACACCGGCTGGCACCGCATCGAGTTGCTCTGCGGGCTGTCCGGCAGGTTCGAGGTCGAGCACTCCTGTCCCGAGTAGGCGATGGTGGTGATCCCGCCGGACTCGGACCGGATCTCGTCCAGCCGGTACCGGGTCATGGCGGGGCCCAGGTCGCCCGTCGTGTCGACCCGGTTGTCCTTCTGCGCGCCGTGGAACTGGACGTCCGGCAGCGTCACGTCGGCCGCGGCGCCGCCGAGGCCCGTGTGCCGGATCGACTGCAGCCACAGGGCCGGGCTCTGCCCGTCCCCCGCGTCGGGGTAGGACTGCGTGAGGCTCCACCGGTCCACCGGCACGAGCGTGCCGCCCTCGCGGATGTTGGTCGTGACGTCCGTCAGGCGCTTGCGGTCGTAGAACGCCGGCGCGGTCTGGGGGCACGTGGTGCTGGAGGTGCAGATCAGGTCCTGCGGGACGTCGGGCCAGTGGCTGCTGTTGGCCGCGTTCAGCTTGCTCGCCGCACAGTCGAAGTCCGCCGTCGGGAGGCAGCGCTCCGCGTACGCGAAGGAGATCTCGGCGGGCGCCGCGGTCGTGGCGCCGGCCCGCGTGCCGTAGGTCGCCGTCGCCAGACGGGCCCCCGACACGTACTCGGTGGTGGAACCGTGGGAGTTCAGGTTGTGCCCGTACCGGTTGGTCTCCCGCTCGTAGGTGTACGAGATCGTGTTCCCGGACGTGTCCTCGACCTTGTCGAGGTTCCACCGGTACGGCATCTGCGGGCACGACGAGTCCGCGAACGCCGTGGCGTGGCACGGTTCGCCGGGGTGGTTGCCGTACACGCGCACGTACTGGACGGACAGGGACGCGGTGCCGGTGCTCGTGAGCCCGCCGCCGAACGTGTACTTCGTGCCGTCGTCGGTGGTCACCACCCAGTGCTCGCCGTCCTGGCCCCCGCCCGCGCCGCCCGTCGCGCGGACCACCTTCGTGTTGTCGTCGTTCTCGGGGCGCCACGTGTTCGTGCTGCCGTCGCGCACCAGCTCGGTCGAGGACCCGTTGAACACGAGGGTCGCGTTGTTCGACTTCCAGCACAGGTCGCCGGTGTCGCGGGTGGCGTTGTTCGGCGCCTGCTCCTTGACCGCGCCCTGGTCCTCGGAGCACGGCACGTACGTGCGCTCCACGTACCCCGAGAGGTTCGCCTCCCACCCGTCGCCGACCTTCGACGCCTGAGAGTTCGCGGAGACGACCCGCCCGTCCAGGCTCGCGGAGGAGTAGGACAGCGAGAGCTCCGGCGCCAGCCCGCCGGGGACCGGCGGCGTGCGCATCGGGTAGGACCAGGAGAACGCCCCGCTCTGGGTGGACACGTTCCAGGACGACGACGGCGACAACGACGTCGCGCCCCAGTCGCCCGCGGACCCGGCCGTCCCCGTCGTGACGGCCAGGACCAGCGTGTCCTCGGCCGCCCGGGCCGACGACCCGGGGATCTCGACGTCACCGCTCAGTTCGAGGGTCTGCGGATCCAGATGCGCACCGGGGACCGGGCTGGCGTCCCTGCAGCCCGCCACCTCCGGCGAGGTCACCGCGCACTCCGGCAGCTGGACCAGCCGCAACCGGTGCACCAGGTCGGCACCCGCTCCCGCGAGATAGGAGACGTCCAGCCCCACGCGCACGTGGCCGCCCGACGCCGGTCCCGGCGTCGCGGCCGTCGAGGCATCGTCCCGCCGGGGCGCCGCACCCTTCTCGGCGACGAGGTCCGCGGCCCGGAGGGTGACCACCGGTCCGGCGGCACCCAGCGACTCGACGACCGGCCCGGTCAGGTGCTCGACCTCGACCGGCCCGGCCGCCGACCGGGTGCCCGTGGGGCGGAGCTCGACGCCGAGGTCGCCGGCCCGGCCCTGCACGTCGTCGGCCTCGCGGCGGGCTCCCGAGCGGGTGCCCGCGTCCTGATCCACGGCTGGCAGGTCGAGCGTGACCGCACCGCCGTCGGGAGCCGTGACCACCTCCGGCCGGTCGCCCGGCATCGGGTCCAGGTCCGCGGCATCGCGGACGTCGTCCGATGTCAGCTCGGTCGAGTCCACGAGGTCCACGTCCGGCGCCTCGAACCCGAGCGAGTCGGTGTACTCCCGGGCCTCGTCGAGCGTCATCCGCTGCCGCTCGGCCGCGTCGACCCCCGCCGCGACCGCCGGCGCCACCGCGGGACCCGCCAGGATCAGCACCAGGGCGCCGGCCACCACGGCCGCCCCCCTCGCCGAGTGCTGACGCCGTCGACCTGCTCCACGATCCCGCACGCTCTCCCCCACTGCTCGGCCCCCTCGCCGGTTCGTTCCCTGGAACCCGGTCATGTCCGTTCCTGCCGCGCCGGTCACGGGACGTCTGCCCCGGTACAGATGTTGGCCAGCGTGTCCTCGTCGTAGATGTGCCCCGCGGCGACGCGGACCTCGTCCACGGCCCCGTGGAAGGGCAGGACCGGGCTGCCGTCCTTCATCCCCGACCCGAGCCGCAGGTGTCCTGCCACGTTCCACGGGTCCCAGGTCTCGTCGGGGTCGATCACCCCGTCGCCGTCGTCGTCCGTCTCGAACCTGGCGACGGCCCCTGACGCGGGCCGCTCGGCGGGGAAGGCGAACATCGGGCAGGCCCACGCCTGCAGCGACTTGTCAGCGGCGTCGTAGACGCCGACCACGTGGGTCCACTGCCCGACGACGGCGGGCACCGGGGTCAGGGAGGCCACGTCCGGCGAGTTGGGCTCGTTGTCCCGCGCCTGCCAGAAGGCCCAGCAGGGTGCGACGTTCCCCGCGTTCGCCGGGTCGGCGTCGGTGGGGCAGCCCTGGCTCGTGGAGAACCCGAGGTGGAAGCCGGACCGGAAGTCCCCGTCGACCGTCTCCGCCGAGGTCGGTGTCTGGGTCACCGCCACGCCGGACTCCGCGACCGAGTCCGGGCGCAGGAACGCCGAGACGGTGAACGACTCGGTGCCGTTGACCACCGGCTTCACCGACGTCGCGGCGTCGTCACTGCCGGCCAGGTCGGGGTTGAACAGCCAGGCGCCGTCCGGCACGCGGCCCTCCGGGTTGCCCGACGGGTCCGGCGGCCACATGCCCAGCGGCTCGGTGCCGCGGGTCCACGTGACCCCACCGGTGGCGGTCAGCGAACCGGCCGTCGACGTCCCGTCACCGTTCACCGCCGTGACCGACGGCGTCCCGTCGGACCACGCGGTGTCGTTGAACTGCCAGTGCGCGGTCGTGGACGCGAAGCCCACGTAGAACTCGTAGACGGTCGGGTCGGAGACCAGACCGGCGGCGTCCTCCGAGTAGACGGCGACGTAGTTCAGGCCGGGCCTGGTGATCGGGATCCCGATCGTCGCCGGGCCACCCGGGGACGTCGGTGCCTGCTCGTTCCCGTACGTCTGCGAGTTCAGGGAGTACCGGTATCGCACCACGTCCGACGACCCGTTCGCCGAGAACGTCACCCCCAGGGCGACGCCCACCGCGCCGGCGACCTTCCCCTCGGGATAGTTCGAGCTGGTCACCACGGGCGGGTTCGGGTCGGACGTGTCCACCGTGAAGAAGCACAGGGGTGAGTCGCTCCACGCGGTGGTCGCCGTGCTGCCCGACACGGAGTCGGTGGAGGCCACCTGGACCCGCCAGCGATACGTCTGGCCGGACTCCAGGCCCGCACTGCCCGGAACGGTGATCGAGCGCACCGTGCTCGCTCCCGCCGGGGCGGACCAGTCCGAGTCCCAGATCGGCAGATCGGTGGCCTGCGACTCCACCCGGAACCGGATCTTGACCTCGGTGGTGCCGTCCGGCTCCGAACCTCGGGCGTTGATCTGCGGAGTGGCGTCGCGCACCACCGCCCGGTTCGCCAGGTCCGTGCAGGCGAGCGGGGCGGCCCCGTCCGCCGGCACGATCTGGGTCTGGCTCTGGGTCGGGGGCAGCGGCGGACGGTCGAACAGGATCGACAGGGTGCCCGAGGAGCCGGTGTACCGCTTCCACCAGCTCATAGACGTCTCCGAGGCGGTACGCATGCCGACGGTGATCCAGGACTCGTCCCTGTTCGCCGCCGTCCGGACGCGCGCCGTGACGTCGAACTCGGCCCGGGTCGTCCGGCCCGCGCAACCGTCGCGGTGGGTACCGGTCCACCGGTCCTGCACCGCGTTCCAGCCGATGTCGTCCCAGACCGTGGACGAGTTGATGTTCTCCGCGATGCCGTAGACGTCGACGGACCGGGCGTTGCAGTCGAAGCTGTGCGTGCCCGCGACCGCGAACTCCGCCCGGACGACGTCGGTCCCGGCCAGCTCGGCGAGCGTGACCCCGTCGGTGCCGTAGCGCAGGTTGCTGAACCGCCACAGGAGCCGCTGGACGTTGCGCTGCGTGCACCCGGTGTTCGCCGCCGGGTCGCACAGGCCGACACCCTCGTCTCCCGAGAACCGCCAGTGGGGGGTGTTCTTCCAGGCCGAGTAGTTCTGCACCATGGCCCACCCCGCCGGGGTCGGGGACCCGATCTTCGGGTCGAGGAGCAGGGGCATCTCGAGGTCCGGGTCGGCGAGCATCTCCGCGTCGGGCGTCACGGTCACCTGCCCACCCAACGGCGTCTCGGTGACGTCGATGCCCATCGTCGCCACCATGTCGCCGGCCACCGGGTTCTCCAGGCGGACGTCGCCCTCCCCTGACTCAGCGGCCGAGCCGGAGTCGGAACCGGCCAGGATCCCGGCGGAGAACGACGCCGGGCGGTCCGTCGTCCCGACTGCCGGCTGGTCCCAGGCCGTCGACCCCGCCGAGTCCCACATGAGCGCGGGGCCCGACTCCCACACGGTGATGCCGCCTGGTTCGACGACCTCGAACCCGGGCCCGTCCGCGGCCCGGCGCAGGTCGAGACCGTCGGCGGTCCGGAGCGTGAAGTCGAGTCCCAGGTCGGCCGCCCCGCCGAGGAGGTCCTCGCGGAGATGGTCGAGCGCGCCACGGTCGGCGACCCGCACGACCGGCGTCGCGGTGGTGCCGTCCTCGTTGACCGACACGATCAGGTCGACGCCCTGGCCGAAGGAGTAGGTGACGCTGCGAGCGGCCTCGTCGACCACACCCGTCGTGGCGTCCGACGGCGGGAGCGACGCGGAGAACATGCTCACCCGCTCGCCGGGCGCCCCGAGCGTGACCAGCGGCAGACCGGCACCCGCCCGGCCGCCCGGGTTCAGCCAGACCGGCTCCACCCCGCCCGTCACGGGGATCATCCCCGCCAGCTCGCCGGCGCCCTCCGGCGCGTCCTGGATCTGCACGTCGACAGGCGCCCAGACACCGTCACCGTCACCGTCCTGGCGGACCGCGCCGGCCGAGTAGTCCATCCGCAGGTTGCCCGACGCCGTGACGAAGCCTGTCGTGAACTCCGACAGCGTCTCGCCCACCCGGGTCTCACCGCCGCACTCGACGGCGACCTCGGTCGCCTGGGCGAGGGTCTCGACCTGCTTGGGGCAGTCGGCCACGACGGCCGGCCGTTCTCCGCCGCGCTCCGTCGTGGTCGTCGGTGCGGCACCAGCCCCTATGGCGCCGCTCGCGGCAAGGAGCACCGCCAGAGGGGCCGCCAGGACGAGATGTGACGTGCCCGTTCGGGCGCCACCGGACGTTCGTGCGCGAACCTGCATCAGACGACTCCCCCACCGCGACGACAGCGTGCACTGGCACGGTTCGACGCATGGCAGGTCCGCTCGCATTTGCCATGCCTCGCCTTGCCGGTGCCCAGACCCTGACAGTTGGGTAAATGAGCGTCAAGCGGGTTTATCGGGCGAAATAGCCTGACCGAGGTGGGCGAACGGCGAGAATTCACCCGTTCCATCCACAGGGTGAAACCTGCCGTGCAGCAACGCGGCCGATTCCGACGGCCGCGGCCTGTGGAAAGCCGTTAACAGGTTCGTTACATGAACTTTGACCTCCGATGACACTCGCCCATCGCGACGCTCGGCGGTTCCCGACTGTTTTGGTAGGGAAATGCATAGGCAACATTGATGCACTCGATAGACATCCACTATATGGACATGGTCTTCCGCCCTTCCGAACCCGCGGTTACGGTCTTCGCCATGACCAAGGCAGCGCGCATCTCCCTCGTGACACGGCGTCACGAGATGCCCATGTGTGCCATGCCGACCTGTGCCTGCGACCGCTGTCGCAGCTGTCAGCCCTGACGCGCCCCTCGCCCCTGCAAGGTCAGCGCGCGCCGCCGGCCCGCAGCGCTGAGTCCCTGGTCATCCCCGGGAACCGGCTTCTTGTGCCCGCACGACGCGCACCACTCCCCCCAGCACGCTCCACGCCCGCGCGCCCCGCACCGAACAGGACCCCGCACATGGTGAACACGGCCCCCACCCCGCCCGAGACCCGCACCCCTGCACGGCGCACGCCCACGACGTCGAAGCGCCCCGCCCGGCCGAACGGCCAGTGGAAGGTCGACGGGACCGCGCCGCTGAACCACAACGAGGAGTTCAAGCAGGAGTCCGACCCGCTGGAGGTGCGCGACCGCATCGAGCGCATCTACGCCAAGGAGGGCTTCGACGCGATCCCCGGTGACGACCTGCACGGCCGGTTCCGCTGGTGGGGCCTGTACACGCAGCGCAAGCCCGGGATCGACGGCGGCAAGACCGCCACGCTGGAGCCGCACGAGCTCGAGGACAAGTTCTTCATGCTGCGCGTGCGCATCGACGGCGGCGCCCTGACGACCGAGCAGCTCCGGACCATCGCGGGCATCAGCACGGAGTTCGGCCGCGGGTCGGCGGACATCACCGACCGGCAGAACCTGCAGCTGCACTGGATCGAGGTCGAGTCGGTGCCGGAGATCTGGCGGCGGCTGGAGGCCGTGGGGCTGAGCACCACGGAGGCCTGCGGCGACGTGCCGCGCGTCATCCTCGGCAGCCCGGTCGCCGGCGTCGCGAAGGACGAGCTGATCGACCCGACGCCCGTGATCGAGCAGATCCAGGAGCGCTTCATCGGCGATCCCGCCCTGGCCAACCTGCCGCGCAAGTTCAAGTCGGCGATCACCGGCCACCCCAGCCTCGACGTCGTGCACGAGATCAACGACATCTCGTTCGTCGCCGTGGACCACCCCGAGCTCGGCATCGGCTACGACCTGTGGGTGGGCGGCGCGCTGTCGACGGCGCCGCGCCTCGCGGAGCGCCTCGGCGTGTTCGTCACCGAGGAGCAGGCGCCCGACGTCTGGCACGGCGTGGTGCGGATCTTCCGCGACTACGGCTACCGCCGGCTGCGCAACAAGGCGCGCCTGAAGTTCCTCCTCGCCGACTGGGGCGTGGACAAGTTCCGCCAGGTGCTCCAGGACGAGTACCTGGGCTACGAGCTGCCCGAGGGCGTCGCCCCGCCGTCGCCCGCCTCGCTGGGGCTGGACGAGCGCGGCGACCACGTCGGGGTGTACGAGCAGCACGACGGCCGGTTCTACGTGGGCGCCGCGCCGACGGTCGGCCGGGTCTCGGGCGAGACCCTGGCCCGACTCGCCGACCTCGCCGAGACGCACGGCAGCAGCCGCGTCCGCCTGACGCCGCAGCAGAAGCTGCTGGTCCTCGACGTCGCGCAGGAGCAGGTCGAGCCCCTGATCACCGGCCTCGCCGAGCTGGGTCTCCAGGCCCGGCCTAGCCCGTTCCGCCGCAACACCATCGCCTGCACGGGCATCGAGTACTGCAAGCTCGCGATCGTCGAGACCAAGGCGACGTCGGCCGCGGCGATCACGCAGCTCGAGGAGCGCCTCGGGGACCTGTCGAACCTCAAGCCCCTGAGCCTGCACGTCAACGGCTGCCCCAACTCGTGCGCGCGGATCCAGACCGCCGACATCGGCCTCAAGGGCCAGCTCGTCATGGACGACGACGGCAACCAGGTACCCGGCTTCCAGGTGCACCTGGGCGGCGGCCTGGCCTCGACGGAGCGGGACGACGCCGGCCTCGGGCGCACCGTGCGCGGGCTCAAGGTGACCGCCGACGGCATCGGCGACTACGTCGAGCGGGTCGTGCGCCGGTTCGACGCCGACCACGAGGGTGACGAGACGTTCGCCCAGTGGGCGCACCGCGCCGACGAGGAGGCCCTCCGATGACGGCCCTCAACGAGGCGCCGACGTCGTCCGTGACGCTCTCCGGGGTCGGCGCCGGCGAGAACCCGCGCCTCGCGCGGGTCCGTGCCCGCGCCGCCGCCCGCGAGAGCACCCGTGACGCCCGCCGGGCCGCCCGGGCCACGCGCCGCCGTCGGACGCCGGAGGAGCTGCGGGCCGTCGTCGAGCGCGGACAGGCCCAGCTCCACGCCTCCACCGGCAGCCCCGAGGCCGACGCCGAAGCGGTCATCGCCTGGGCCGTGCGCGAGTTCGGGCCGTG
This sequence comes from Promicromonospora sp. NPDC059942, assembly GCF_042731755.1. NCBI lineage: Bacteria > Bacillati > Actinomycetota > Actinomycetes > Micrococcales > Promicromonosporaceae > Promicromonospora > Promicromonospora sp. NPDC059942. The sequence goes on along the minus strand of NZ_JBHWLR010000010.1, from coordinate 194,560 downwards.
GATGGCCGTGGCCTCCTCGATGCAGGACACCGTGCTGTCGCACCTGGTGGCGCAGCAGCTCCCGTTCGTCGACGTGCTGTTCGGCGACACGGGCTACCACTTCGCGGAGACCCTGGGCACCCGGGGCGCCGTCGAGATCGAGCTGGACGTCAACGTCGTGGACGTGCGCCCCGAGCTGACCGTGGCCGAGCAGGACGCCGCCTACGGACCCAGGCTGCACGACACCGACCCCGAGGCCTGCTGCGCGATGCGCAAGGTCGCGCCGATGAAGAAGGCGCTGGAGGGCTACGAGGCGTGGGCCACCGGCGTGCGCCGCGAGGAGACGGCGGCGCGGGCCAACGCGCCCCTCGTGTCCTGGGACGAGCGCAACGGCGTGGTGAAGATCAACCCGATCGCGGCGTGGACGGACGACCAGGTCGCCGCCTACGCCGCCGAGCACGGGCTGATCGTGAACCCGCTCCTGACCGACGGCTACCCGTCCGTGGGCTGCGAGCCGTGCACCGCGCGGCCCCTGCCGGGGCAGGACGCGCGCTCGGGCCGCTGGGCGGGGCGCGACAAGGACGAGTGTGGTCTCCATGTCTGAGGCCGCACAGTCCGGCGCGGCACGGACTGACGCCGCGCAGTCCGGCGCGGCGCAGTCCGACGGCGGCCAGATCTATCCGCTGGGGCTCCAGGTCGCCGGGCGGCTCGTCGTCGTGGTCGGCGGCGGTCCCGTGGCAGCGCGCCGGGTCCGCTCGCTCCTCGACGCCGGCGCGCGGGTGCGCCTCGTCGCGCCGCACGCCGTGCTCGGCGAGCAGGGAATCGCTGTCGCTTCGGAGTCCTCGGACGACGAGCTGGCGCCGGGAACCGTGCAGTGGGTCCGGCGCGAGTACCGCACGGGCGACCTCGACGGCGCCTGGCTCGCGCACACCGCGACAGGTTCCGCCGCGGCGGACCAACAGGTGGCCGACGACGCCGAGCGCGCCCGGATCTTCTGCGTCACCGCGGGCGACGCGTCCGTGGGCAGCGCGTGGGTCCCGGCCGTCGCCCGGACCACCCTGACCGACGGCGCCGAGGTGACCGTCGCGGTGACCGCCGGCCGGGATCCGCGACGTGCGCGGGCGATCCGGGACGCGGTGGCGGGCCAGCTCCAGTCGGGCGCGCTGCCGCTGCGGCGGCAGCGGCCCCGGGGCGGTGGCCCGACGGCGTCATCGACGACGTCGGGTGCCGCCGCGTCTGCCGCCGTCACACCCGGCCGCGTCTGGCTCGTCGGCGGCGGCCCGGGCGACACCGGCCTCATCACGGCACGTGGCCGCGCGGTCCTGGCCCAGGCCGACGTCGTCGTCGTGGACCGCCTCGGTCCGCGCGCGCTGCTCGACGAGCTCGCGCCCGAGGTCGAGGTGATCGACGTCGGCAAGACGAGCGGCAACCACCCGGTGCCGCAGCACGAGATCAACGCGCTGCTGGTCCAGCACGCGCAAGCGGGCCGCGACGTCGTCCGCCTCAAGGGCGGCGACCCGTACGTGTTCGGCCGCGGCGGCGAGGAGCTCGCGGCGTGCCGCGCGGCGGACGTCGAGGTCGAGGTCGTACCGGGCGTGACGTCGGCGGTCTCGGTGCCGGCGGCCGTCGGCATCCCGGTGACCCACCGCGGCGTCGCGCGCGGCTTCAGCGTCCTGACCGGCCACGACGGCGCCGCACAGGTACCCGGCGGCCCCGATCACACGCTCGTGCTGCTGATGGGCGTGACCCACCTGTCCGACACGGCGGCCGCCCTGATCACCGCCGACCGCCCGGCAGACACCCCGGCCGCCGTGGTCGAGGATGGCTACGGCCCCCGCCAGCGCGTCACGATCGGCACGCTCGCGACGATCGCGGCCCGCGCAGCGGCGGCGAACGTGAAACCCCCGGCCATCATCGTGATAGGCGACGTGGTCCGCCTGTCCCCGTCCTGGCCGCCCCTCTAGCTCGTTGAGTGCTGGGTATTTGTCGGCGCGAAGGCCATCAACCCGCAAATACCCAGCACTCAACGGAACGACTACAGCAGGCGGCGGGCTACCGCCCAGCGGGTCAGCTCGTAGCGGGAGCTGAGCTGCAGCTTCCGCAGCACCGCGCTGACGTGCGTCTCGACCGTCTTGATCGAGATGAACAGCTCGCTCGCCACCTCGCGGTACGAGTACCCGCGCGCGATGAGCCGCATGACCTCCTGCTCGCGCTTCGAGAGGCGGTCGAGCTCGTCGTCGGCCACGGCGATGTCGTTGGCGGACGCGCCGAACGCGTCCAGCACGAACCCGGCCAGCCGCGGCGAGAACACGGCGTCGCCGCCCGCGACCTGCACCACTGCGGACGACAGCTCCGACGGCGCGATGTTCTTCGTGACGTAACCGCGGGCGCCTGCCCGGATCACGGAGACGACGTCCTCCGCGGCGTCGGACACGGACAGCGCCAGGAACCGCACGCCCTCGGTCAGCAGGTCGGCGCACCGCTGCACCACCTCGGCACCGCCGCCGCCGTTGCCGCCGGGCAGGTGCACGTCGAGCAGCACCACGGGCGGGCGGTGCTCGTGCACCTGCGCCACGGCCGTGTCGACGTCGGAGGCCTCGCCGACCACGGTCACGCGGTCGTCCAGCGAGGCGCGCACGCCCGTGCGGAACAGGTGGTGGTCGTCCACGAGCACCACCGGTACCGGGAGCGGCACCAGCCCGCCGCCCGACGCCGTCGCCTGGGTTGTCATCTCGTCGCACCTTCCGCTGTGGTGGGCACGGCGTCGGGGGCCGTCTCGGCCTGCGCCCTGCCGTTCTTCTCGGTCTTCTTCTCGCCGTTCGCGGGCTTGCGGTCGCCGTTCGCCGGCTTGCGGTCGCCGTTGGCCGGCTTCCGGTCGCCGTTCGCGGGCCGGCGTTCGCCGTTCGCGGGCTTCTCCAGCGGCATCCGCAGCCGGACCTCGGTGCCCCATCCTTCCCGGCTGACGACGTCGGCGGTGCCGCCACGCCGTCGGACCCGCCCGAGGATCGACTCGCGGACGCCGAACCGGTCGACCGCGATCTCGTCGAGGTCGAACCCGTCGCCCCGGTCGCGGACGAACACCTCGGCCACGTGGTCGGAGACCTCCAGGTACACCGACACGGGCGGCTTGCCGTGCTTGAACGCGTTGAGCATCGCCTCGCGCGCCGCCTGGAGCAGCGCTGCGGTGCACTCGGTGGGCGGGCAGTCGCCCACGACCACGGTCTCCACGGTGAGCGGAGCCACGGCGTCCTCGATCTCCGCGACCAGGTCCTTCAGCTCGGCGGCCACGGACGTGCCCGGCTCCTGCCGGTCGTCGTAGAGCCAGCCGCGCAGCTCGCGCTCCTGGGCGCGGGCCATGCGGGAGACGGCCTCGGGGTCGTTCGCCTGGGCCCGGATCAGCGCGAGTGTCTGGAGCACGGAGTCGTGCAGGTGGGCGGCGATGTCGGCGCGCTCGGACTCACGGGCGCGGGCGGCGCGCTCGTCGCCGAGCTGCCGCACGAGCCGGATCCACCAGGGCACCGACACGAGCACGAGACCCGCCACCATGGCGACCGACGCGACGGTGGCCTGCATCAGCACGCTCACGGGCGTGTCCTGGCCCACGAGCATCAGCACGCCGAGCATGGTCAGCACCACGCCGCCGGCCAGGCGCAGCAGCGCCGTCCGCGAGCGCAGGAGCGAGCCGGTGCCGGACCCGCCGACCCAGCGGTCGCGGTCGGTCGCGTCGATCTGGCTCCAGGCCAGGGCCACGCCGCCGAGGCCGATGAGGGCGGGCAGCACCCAGGAGGCAACCGGGTCCCAGCCCGCGCGGTACGCGACGAGCAGCGCCGCGCCGGACAGCAGGGCCACGCCGAGCCAGATGTCGCGTGCCGCGAGCCGGGAGACCGGCCCGGACAGGCGCATGCGCTCGGCGAGGGAGGCGGCGTTGCGTTCCTGCGCGCCGGCGTCGGCGTCCGCGTCGGTGGTCAGGCGCGGCGCGAGCCGGGCACGGTCGGTGGGCACCGCGGCGACGGGCACGGTCGGCACGCCCGCGGGGATCGTCACCCACCAGAAGACGTAGGCGACCGCCCCGGCCCCGGCGAACCCGGTGAGCACGACGAACGCGATCCGGACCAGCCACACCGGCAGGCCGGTGTGCGCGGCCAGGCCGGCGGCCACGCCGGCCAGCCAGCGGCCGCTGTGTCCCGGCCCGGCCTTGCCGGGTCTGCGGAGGGTGAGTCTTTGGTTCACACCCTGATCGTCACATGTCCTCTGGCCCCTGAACATGGCTGAGCCGGGATCTCAGGGTCCTGCGCGGGGGTAACCAGGGTCGGTTCAGGGCAGGTCCCGATGCCGCATCGGCCGCCGGTCGACAAGCATGGATGTCATGAGCACCGACGAGACGCGTCCCGAGGACGCCACGAGAGAACCGGGTGGCCCGGCCGACGCCAGGTCTGTCGGCCCGGACCCGGTGGACCCCGCGTTCACCCCCGCACCTGACGCAGCCGCCGACCCGAACGCCGGCCCTGCACCCGTCGCCCCCGGGCAGCGGCCGTACCCGGAGACGGGCTTCTTCGCCTCGATCCGCCGCGGCCTGTTCCCGCGTTCCGACCAGCGCTGGGTGGGCGGCGTCGCCGGCGGTGTCGCCGAGCGCATCGGCTGGGACCCGCTGCTGGTCCGCGGCCTGCTGATCATCAGCTTCTTCCTGGGCGGCCTCGGCCTCGTCGCCTATGGCGTCGCCTGGGCGCTGCTTCCCGAGCGGGACGGGCGGATCCACCTGCAGGAGGCGGTGCGCGGCAACTTCGACGTCGCGATGCTCGGTGCGGTGGCTGTCTTCCTGGTCGGGTTCGCCTGGGGCGGCCCGCTGGGCTGGTGGGACAACGGCGGCTGGGAGTGGCTCGCCGCCATCTTCTGGCTCGCCGTCGTCGGGGTGGTGCTCTACCTCATCGTCCAGGGCGTGCAACGGTCGCGGGACAACAGGGTGGCCCGGAGCCAGGGTCACGTGCCGGGCACGCCGACCGGTACGCCGACGCCGGGGGCACCCACGCCGGGCACCCACGTCGGCACTCCGACGCCGGGCACCCCGACCCCGGGCGCTCAGTCCGGCACCACCGCCCCGTTCACGCCCGCGCCGCAGGTCGACTACCGCCGCACCGAGGGCCTGGTCTACGCGACCGGCGCCGGTCCCCGGCACCAGGGCCAGTCCCTGCAGTCGCCGTACCGCCCGGCCCCGACGGCGGCACTCCCGCCGCAGCCGGTCTACGCCGCGCCCCGGGTGCGGACGTCGCGCGGCCCTGGCGCCGCCGCCGTCGGCATCACGCTCGGCGTGATCCTGCTGGCGGGCGCGCTGCTCCTGGCGGCGGAGCGCCTGGGCGGCGGCAGCTACCTCGACGGCGCGACGCTCCTGGCCGCCTGGCTCGGCATCGGGACGGTGGCGCTCGGCATCGCGATCCTCGTCTCGGGTCTGCGCGGCCGCACCAGCGGCTGGCTCGGCTTCTTCGCGATCGTCGCCCTGGTGTTCGGGGTGGGGTACGTCGGCATCGCCGGCACCGCCGGGCCGCGGTGGGTCGACGACGCCGTGGTGAGCAGTCGGCACATCGAGGGCATCATCACCGAGAACGACAACCCGGACGCCGCCACCCTCACCGAGGGCACGATCGCCGTCCAGACGCTGCGCGAGGCCGAGAACGGCTTCTACGTGCAGTGGGGCGACCCGACCATCGACCTGTCGGAGCTCAACCTGTCCGGGGTCGAGCCCGGCGACCCCGTCGTGGTGCCCATCCAGCTCGGCGCGGGCCAGACCTCCGTGATCGTGCCGAAGGACGTGGCGGTCGAGGCGAACGCGTACGTCGCCGCCGGGGTCGTCCAGTGGAACGTCGACGACCAGAACCGCGCCACGAGCGGCGTCGGCTCCGACAACTACTTCGCCAGCGACGCAGTCGGCGACGAGGGCGCCGTGCTCAGCCTCGACATCGAGGCCGGCGCGGGCGAGGTCATCGTCTCCGAGAGCAACTGAGGGAGCACGCCATGACTGACCAGACGAACGACCGGAAGAACCCGAGCGAGACCCCCGGCGGGCCCGAGGGCCAGGACACGAGCGAGAACATGGACCAGCAGACCACGAACGACCCGGACACCACCCAGGTGCTGCCGGCCCAGGCCACCCCGCCCACCCAGAAGATCACGCTGGACGACTCCGGGCGCGAGCCCGAGGCCGCCGCGCCGGAGGGCGAGGTGCACCCCGCCTACGGCATCGCCGCGGCGCGGGTCGAGGCCGAGGCCGCGGCGGCGGAGATCCACGACGCCCCCGTGCGGGACGACTCCGACCCCCTCGCGCCCCTGCGCGAGCCGGCGCCCGGGGCGACCTCGGCGCCGGGGGCGACCCCTCCGCCGTCCGGCAGCGGCCCGGCCGCGACGCAGCCCGCGCCGGCCCAGCACGGGCCGGCCCAGCACGGGCCGGCCCACCCCACCAAGGCGGTCCAGCCCGCGCAGGCCGCCGCCCCCAAGCGCGGCCCGCGCGTGGGGACGGCGGTGTGGGGCCTGATCGTGATCGCGGTCGGGCTGGGGATCCTCGCGGTGGCGGCGGGCGTGGTGTTCGACCTGGGCGCGGCCCTGATCGTGCTGCTCGGCGCCGCCGGCGTGATCCTCGTCGCCGGTTCCGTGATCTCCAGCGTCCGACGGCGCTAGGGGGTCCGGGCCAGTCTCTGCAGTGCTCCACCGATCACGCCCAGGACGATCCCGAGCCCGACCACCAGGGCACAGACCCCGAACGCGACCACCGAGGTGAACAGCGACGCGCGCAGGAACGACGCGTCCATCACGGTGTCGCGGACGGGGTCGTCCTGTGCCAGCTCGGCGTAGGTCGCCCCGCCGGACGCCTCGAGGGCGTGGTGGTTGATGATGTCCGCCTGGGCGTAGGCCGTGAGCGGTCCCTGCACCTGCTGACCTGCGAAGACGCCCCCCATGAACGTGGAGTCGTCGGAGACGGTGATCTTCTCTGCCGAGAGCTGCGTCGCGACGAGAATCCACACGGCGATCCCCGCCACGATCATGATGATCGCGGCGACGATGACGAACACACCAGCACCCTTGACCCCTTTGACGGGGACTTTCGTGTAGTCGCTCATCCCGCAACGCTAAGTACGGACCACCCGCCGCGCGCGGCGTAGCACCAGGCAGGAGGACCGCCGGGTGCGAGGATGGCGGGCGTGCGCATCACCCACGTGTCCGACACGTACCTTCCGCTGCTGGGCGGGATCGAGTCCCAGGTGAGCCGCCTGGCCGCGCAGCAGGTCGCGGCCGGGCACGACGTCGAGGTCGTCACGACCACCCCCGCGGCGCCCGGCGCGCACGGGGTGAGCACCGCCGTCGAGGACGGCGTCGTCGTGCACCGGATCGCGGCGCGGATCCCCGGCGGCTGGCCGATCCACCCCCGCTCCACCGCGCACGTGACCACCCGCCTGCGGGCGGCGATCGACCGGGGCGAGCGACCCGACGTCGTGCACCTGCACATGGGCGTGCTCGCCCCCACGGCGCAGGGCGCGCTGCGGCCCGTGACCCGGCTGGGGCTGCCCGCGGTGCTGACCGTGCACAGCGTGTGGGGCAACGCGTCGCGCCTCTTCGCGGCCGCCGACGCCGCGGCGGGCTGGTCCCGCTGGCCCGTGCGCTGGTCGGCGGTCAGCGGGATGACGGCCGAACCCCTGCGCCGGCTGCTGCGGCCCGGGGCCGACGTCGCGATCCTGCCCAACGGCATCGACCTCGCCGCCTGGCGGGTGCCGCGCACCGAACGCGGGGACCGGCCCGAGGGTGCGGCCGTGCACGTGGTCTCGGCCGCGCGGTTCGCGCCCCGCAAGCGCATGCTCCCGCTGCTCGCCGCGATCGCCGAGGCCGTCGGCCGGCTCCCCGAGAGTGCGCTGTTCGTGACGCTCGCCGGCGACGGCCCGGAACGCGCCGCCGCCCGGAAGTTCGTCGCGGAGCACGGTCTGCGGGACGTCGTCTCCCTGCCCGGGCGCCTCACCGCCACCGAGCTCAAGCGGCTGTACGCGCGCGCCGACGTGTACGCCGCGCCTTCCTCCGACGAGGCCTTCGGGATCGCCGCGCTGGAGGCGCAGGCCGCGGGGCTGACCGTGATCGCCCACTCCCGGTCGGGCCTGGCCGAGCGCGTCGTCGACGGCGCCACCGGCCTTCTGGTGCCCGACGACGTCGCGCTGACCGCCGCGCTCGTGCGGCTCGCGGCCGAGCCCGACCTGCTCGACCGGCTGCTGGTGGCCGCGGCGACGCCGCCGGCGGGCGTGGACTGGCCGGACGTCCTGGCCACGACGGACCGGGCCTACGCGGAGGCGGCGACGCTGGCGCGCTCATGACGCCTGCCCGGCGCCCGACCCGACGCCCGAACCCGGCCCCCGAAGCTGGCGCCCGAACCCGGGCGGTCTCTCTCCCCTTCGAGGCCCGGGTTTCTCACTTTTCCAGGCCCCCAAAGACGAGAAACCCGGGCCTCGAAGGGGAGCCGGCCGGCCGCCGCAGCAAGATTCGGAGGGAGCCGGCAGGCGGCCGGTCCCCGTTGCGCTGCGCCGTGCGGGCCCCGCCGATAGCCTCCCCGGGTGAGCCCCTCCGAACCGGCCCCGACGAGCCCGGTCGAACCCTTCGCCCTCCGGCACTACCGGCGGGCGCGGGCCGAGGTCACGCCCTGGGCGCGGAGCATCGGCGTCGTCGCCGTGATCGCCATGGTGTGGGCCGTCTGGGCGAGCGGGCCGGGCTGGCTCACGCCCGCCTACCTGGTGCTCGCGGTCGCGGGCGCGGCGCTCGGTGTGATCGACGCGCACACCCACCGGCTGCCCGACGCGCTGGTGTTCCCCCTGACCTGGGCGACGGCGGCGCTGCTCGCCGTGGCCGCCCTCGGCACCGGCTCGTGGGGCGACCTCGGCCGCGCGGCGCTGGGCGGGATCGCGTTCTTCGCGCTCTACCAGGCGCTGTACTGGGTGTCCCCACGCGGCGGGATCGGGTACGGCGACGTCAAGCTCTCGCTGAGCCTGGGCGCGTTCCTGACGTGGCACTCGTGGACCGCGCTCCTGGTCGGCGTCTTCGCCGCGCACCTCGTGGCCGGCGTGGTCGCGATCGTGCTGCTGCTCGGCCGGCGCGCCGGCTGGAAGTCGGGCATCGCGTTCGGCCCGTACCTGCTGCTCGGCACCGCGATCGGCCTGACCTGGGTCCGCCTCACCGGCTGATCCGAACCCGCCGCTTTGCCGGCAAACGGGATCTCAGTGATTTCACCGAACAATGTCCGATAACCGGTCAACAATGCGGTGAAAACTGCTTTCCGGGTATCAGCGTGCGGGTGAAATCCTCGTCCTTCTATGACCGGCGACAACAGCGTCGCCGGCTGACATGGGGGATTTCTCATGAGGTACGCAGACAAGGTGAAGCGCAGTTCCCGCACCCGCCTGACCGCCGTGGTCTCGGGGGCGCTCATGGTGGTGGCGCTCGGGGCGGCAACGCCCGCCGTGGCAGGGACGGCCGACGGCGCGGGTGCCGCCGGGGTGCAGGTCGAGGAGGTGGGGTCGGCCGCGCCGGTGCTGGTGGCAGACCTGGCGGCAGCGCCGGCCTCCGTCACGGCGACGTACTACTGCGCGGTGCGGGACGGGCAGTTCGGGTGCACGAACGGCGCTCCCGGCGACGGGCTCGTGGTGGCCGAGTTGTACCAGCACGCCGAGTTCGGCGGGTGGCGCGTGGTCGTCTTCAACCCGGCGTACAGCTACGGGTGCTCCAGCGGCACCGGTGACAACGAGGGCGGCGCGAACCTCGGCACGTACCAGAACGCCGTCAGCGCGGTGAAGACGTACAACCACTGCGACGTGCGGCTCTTCGACGGAAATGCGAAGAGCGGCGCGGCGACCGGTTTCATCGACCGCGACAACAACCTCGGCAGCTTCAACGACCGGGCGAACTCGTTCGCGATCTCCTGACCGGGAGAGACACCAGGGAAAGAACTGCGGCCCCGCCCCGGGAAGGGGCGGGGCCGCAGGACGTCACTCCCACTCGATGGTGCCCGGCGGCTTGCTCGTCACGTCGAGCACCACGCGGTTGACCTCACGCACCTCGTTGGTGATGCGCGTCGAGATGACCGACAGCACGTCGTACGGCAGGCGCGTCCAGTCCGCCGTCATGGCGTCCTCGGACGAGACCGGGCGCAGCACGATCGGGTGGCCGTAGGTGCGGCCGTCGCCCTGGACGCCCACCGAGCGGACGTCGGCGAGCAGCACCACGGGGCACTGCCAGATCTCGTTGTCCAGGCCGGCCTTCGTCAGTTCCTCGCGGGCGATCGCGTCGGCGCGGCGCAGGATCTCCAGGCGCTCGGCCGTGATCTCGCCGACGATCCGGATGCCCAGGCCCGGCCCGGGGAACGGCTGGCGCGAGACGATCTCCTCGGGCACGCCGAGCTCGCGGCCCACCGCGCGGACCTCGTCCTTGAACAGGGTGCGCAGGGGCTCGACCAGCTCGAAGTCCAGGTCGTCCGGCAGGCCGCCCACGTTGTGGTGGCTCTTGATGTTGGCCGCGCCCTCGCCGCCGCCCGACTCGACGACGTCGGGGTACAGGGTGCCCTGCACCAGGAACTTGACCTCTTCCCCGTGCGCGCCCGCCTCGGCGACGATGTCCCGCTGCGCGTCCTCGAACACGCGGATGAACTCGCGGCCGATGATCTTGCGCTTGGTCTCCGGGTCGCTGACGCCGGCGAGCGCCGTCAGGAAGCGCTCCTTCTCGTCGCGGACGATCAGGCGGACGCCGGTCGAGGCGACGAAGTCGGTCTCGATCTGCTCGACCTCGCCGGCCCGCATGAGGCCGTGGTCCACGTGCACGCAGGTGAGCTGGTCGCCCACGGCCTGCTGCACGAGCGCGGCGGCGACGGCGGAGTCGACGCCGCCGGACAGCGCGCAGATCACTCGGGCGCTGCCGATCTGGGCCTTGATGGCCGCGACCTGGTCGGCGATGACGTTGCCGGGGGTCCAGTCGGGCTTGAGCCCGGCGCCCTCGTAGAGGAAGTGCTCCAGCACGGTCTGGCCGTGCGCGGAGTGCCGCACCTCGGGGTGCCACTGCACGCCGAACAGGCGGCGGCGGGTGTCCTCGAAGGCGGCGACGGGCGAGCCGTCCGACGTCGCGAGCACCTCGAAACCGACCGGCGCGCGGTGCACGGCGTCGCCGTGGCTCATCCAGGCGGTCTGGTGCTCGGGGGTGTCGGCGAGCAGCACGCCCGAGGCGCACACCTCGACCTCAGTGCCGCCGAACTCGCTCAGCCCGGTCTGCGCGACCTCGCCGCCGAGCGCCTGCGCCATGGCCTGGAAGCCGTAGCAGATGCCCATGACGGGCACGCCGGCCTCGAAGAGCTTGGGGTCCACGAACGGGGCGCCGGCCGCGTACACGGAGGAGGGGCCGCCGGACAGGATGATGGCCGCGGGGTCCTTGGCGAGCATCTGCTCGACCGTGAACGTGTGCGGCACGATCTCCGAGTACACCTTGGCCTCGCGCACGCGGCGCGCGATCAGCTGGGCGTACTGCGCGCCGAAGTCGACGACGATGACCGGGCGGGGGGTCTGCGGCTGGTTCTCAGGGGCAGTGGACGACACCCGGCAAGTCTAAGTGCCCGACGGCGGCCCGGCGCCCCACGGCGGAGTTACGTCCCGCACGTCGGGCGCCGGGCTCTCCGGCGTCGGCGCCGGGCCGACCCGCGCTCACCACTCGGCGAACGACCCGTCGTCGTGCCGCCAGACCGGGTTGCGCCAGCGGTGCCCCTCGGCGGCGCGCTCCCGGACGTAGTCCTCGTTCACCTCGATGCCCAGGCCCGGCCCCTGCGGGATGGCGACGGAGCCGTCCTCGTAGGCGAAGACGCCGGGGTCGACGATGTAGTCGAGCAGGTCGTTCGCCTTGTTGTAGTGGATGCCGAGGCTCTGCTCCTGGATCACCGCGTTGTACGCGACGGCGTCGAGCTGCAGGCACGCGGCCAGCGCGATCGGGCCGAGCGGGCAGTGCGGCGCCACGGCGATGTCGTAGGCCTCGGCCATCGCGGCGATCTTGCGCACCTCGGTGATGCCGCCGGCGTGCGACAGGTCGGGCTGGATGATGTCGACCACGCCCGTGGTGATGACGTTCTTGAAGTCCCACCGGGAGTACAGCCGCTCCCCGAGCGCGATGGGCGTGGTCGAGTTCCGCAGCACGTCGGCGATACCGTCGACGTGCTCGGAGAGCACGGGCTCCTCGACGAACATCAGGTGGTACGGCGCCAGGGCGTCGAGCAGCACACGCGCCATCGGGCGGTGCACGCGCCCGTGGAAGTCGACGCCGATCCCGATGTTCGGCCCGACGGCGTCGCGGACCGCCGCCACGTTGGCGACCACCCGCTCGACCTTGTCGCGGGAGTCGACGTACTGCAGCTCCTCCGGACCGTTCATCTTGACCGCCGAGAAGCCGCGCTCGACGGCGGCCCTGGCCTGGGCCGCCGTCTCGGCGGGCCGGTCGCCGCCGATCCACGAGTAGACCTTGATCCGGTCGCGCAGCCGGCCGCCGAGCAGGTCGTGCACCGGTACGCCGAGCGCCTTGCCCTTGATGTCCCACAGCGCCTGGTCGATGCCGGCCAGCGCGCTCATGTGGATGCCGCCGCCGCGGTAGAACCCGGAGCGGTACAGCACGGTCCAGTGCTCCTCGATCCGTCGGGGGTCCTTGCCGATCAGGTAGTCGGACAGCTCCTCGACGGCGGCGGCGACGCTGGCCGCGCGGCCCTCCAGGACGGGCTCGCCCCAGCCGACGATCCCCTCGTCGGTCTCGATCTTGAGGAAGAGCCACCGGGGCGGCAGGACGAATGTCGTCATCGACGTGATCTTCACGGCAGGCCTCTCAGTCGTTGCAGTTCTCGTGCCAGATCCGGGCCAGCTCGGCGGCCCGCGCGCCGACCGTCGCGGGCGCGTCGCCAGGCCGGTACAGCGACGTCCCGATGCCCGCGCCGGCCGCGCCGGCCTGCGCCCAGTCGGCGAGGTTCCCGGCGTCGACGCCGCCCACCGGGACCAGCGCGGTGCCGCTCGGCAGCACGCTCGCCCAGGCCCGCAGACCGCCGATGCCGACCGCTGAGCCGGGGAAGAGCTTGATCGCCCGGGCGCCCGCGTCGAGCGCGGCGAAGGCCTCGGTCGGCGTCGCCGCGCCGGGGTAGCTCTCCAGCCCGAGCCGCACGGTCTCGGCGATCACGTCCGGCCGGGTGTTCGGGGAGACGATGAGCGAGGCCCCGGCATCGGCCGCCCGGCGCACGTCGTCCGGGCTGAGCACGGTGCCCGCCCCGACCCGCCGGTCGGCCGGACCGGCCGCGCGGATGCGGCGGACGGACTCCAGCGGGTCCGGGGAGTTGAGCGGTACCTCGACGGCGTCGAACCCCGCCTCGAAGACAGCCTCCGCGACGGCGACGGCGTCATCGGGCGGCACGCCGCGCAGGATCGCGATCAGGCCGGTGGACCGGGTGTTCATGCGAGCTGCTCCTCAGTGGGGTCGAGCGGGGCGGGGTCGGGGGAGGCAGGGTCAAGCGAGGCTGGGTCGAGCGAGGCAAGGCCGGCGTCGAGGGCGACGCGCCACAGGCCGCGGGCGGCGGCGTCCTCGCCGACGGCGCGGACGGTCACGCCGCTCCGCTCCAGGGCGAGGCGGTAGCGGTGCGTGGTGGATGGCGACCCGCACAGGACGACGACGTCGGCCGGCTCGGCGCGCAGCGCGTGCCGCACCTCGGCGCCGATCAGCAGCCCGGACAGGTAGTCGGCCACGTCCTGGCCCGCGAGGCGGCCGGCCAGCACGAGCGTGCGCGCCGTGAACAGCAGCGTCGGCAGGCCCCGCTCGTCGCCGTGCTCGGCCTCCGCCTCCAGACCCCAGGTGAAGGCGTCCGACGCCTCCGTGCCGGGCTCCCCCTCGGCGAGCCGGCCGAGGATGCTGTCGCGCAGCAGGAGGCCGTAGAGCTCGCCGGTCATGGCGGTGGTGAAGCTCGCGACGCAGTCGCCGTCGAGGCGTACCCACTTGGAGTGCGTGCCGGGCAGGACGACGGTGTGCCGTCGGTCGGGGGTGGCCGGGTGCCCAGCCGGGGTCTGGTGTTCCGTGGCGATCTCGGCCAGCGCGCCCACGAGCTGCACCTCCTCGCCCCGCATGACGTCCGGGAGGGGGCCCGTGGCCCGCAGCCCGGGAACGAGGTGGACCACCGAGTCGCCCGCCGGCACCACCGTCAGCCGGTACGCGAGGCCGCCGAGCTCCGCCGGCACGTCGAGGTACCCGGCGTCGGCCCAGCCGAGGTTCGACCCCGCCATCCCGGAGCACAGCACGGGGATGCCGGGGTGCTCGTTGAGCCAGGGCCGGCACAGCCGGGAGAACGTCGCCTCGAAGGCGGCGGCCCGCGCCCGGGCCGAGTCGGCCCGCTCCGAGAGCGAGAGCGCGCCGTCCGCCGTCCGGACGCCGTCCACGACCGCACCCGTCGCGTCCAGGAGCCAGGCGCGGAACGTCGTCGTGCCCCAGTCGAGGGCCACCAGCGCGGCGTCGCGCCTCGGTGCGTCGTCAGCCATGTTCTGGACGGTAGACCGGAGTCCCGATAGTCCGAACCTCATCCCTATTATCGGGACATCGCGGCGTCTCGGGAGATAGCGTGGCGCGATGGCCACCCCGTCCGACGCCGCCCCGCCCGGAACGCAGACCCTCGCGCGGGGCATCGCCGTCGTGAACGCCGTCGCCCGCGGCTGCACGCGCCTGCGGGACGTCTCGGCGGCGACCGGGGTCGGGCGCAGCACCACCCACCGCCTGCTCCAGCTCCTGCTGGCCACCGGCTACCTGCGCCAGCACGACGACGGCGCCTACGCGCTCGGCCCCGCCCTCATCGAGCTCGGCTACCAGGCGCTGCAGGAGAACCCGGTGACCGGGGTGGGCGCGCCGGTGCTGCGCGCGCTCGCCGAGCGGGTCCACGACACCGTGCACCTCGCCATCGAGGACCGCGGGCAGGTGCTCTACCTCGACAAGATCCCGGGCACGCGCGGGGCGGTGATGCGCTCGCAGATCGGGCACCGCATGCCGCTGACCCGGACCGGGATCGGCAAGGCGCTGCTCCTGGACGAGCCGGGTCGCTGGAGCGAGCAGTTCCTCGCCGAGCGGCCCGCCGGCGCGGAGCACGGCCTGGAGCGGGATGTGCTCACCGCCGAGGCGTTCGTGCAGGTCATGGAGGCTTCGGCGAGCCGGGGCGTGACCTTCGACCTGGAGGAGAACGAGCCGGGGATCCTCTGTGTCGCGGCGCCGGTGCGCGACACGTCGGGCGCGATCGTCGCCGCGATCAGTGTCACGGCGACCCGGCCGTACATGCCCCCGGAACGCCTGGAGACCCTGACCCCGGTGGTCCGCGACGCGGCCGCCCGCATCTCGGCCGCCCTCGGCTGGCGCCCCCGTTGAGTGCTGGCTATTTGCGCTGTTCGCGGCTCGGAAGGCGCAAATACCCAGCACTCAACGGAGGGGTTTATTCGTGCTGCCAGCTGTGCCAGAGGCTGGCGTACTCGCCGTTCGCCGCGACCAGCTCGTCGTGCGGGCCGATCTCCGTGATGCGGCCGCCGTCGAGCACCGCCACCCGGTCGGCGTCGTGCGCCGTGTGCAGGCGGTGCGCGATCGCCACGACCGTGCGCCCGTCGAGCACCGCGTTGAGCGAGCGCTCCAGGTGCCGGGCCGCGCGCGGGTCCAGCAGGGAGGTCGCCTCGTCGAGCACGAGCGTGTGCGGGTCGAGCAGCACCAGCCGCGCGAGCGCGATCTGCTGCGCCTGCGCCGGGGTGAGCTTGTACCCGCCGGAGCCCACCTCGGTGGCCAGGCCCTCGTCGAGCGCCTCCACCCAGCCGTGCGCGTCGACGGCGCGCAGCGCGTCCATCAGCTCGGCGTCGTCGGCCTCGATCTTGGCGAGCCGCAGGTTGTCCGCCAGCGACCCCACGAACACGTGGTGCTCCTGGGTCACGAGCGCGACGTGCTTGCGCAGGTCCTCCAGCGGCAGGTCCACCAGCGGCACGCCGCCGACCTCGACCCGGCCGCCCGTGGGCGGGTGGATGCCGGCCAGCATGCGGCCGAGGGTCGACTTGCCGGAGCCGGACGGCCCCACGATCGCCAGCCGCTCCCCCACCTTCAGGTCGAGGTCGATGCCGTGCAGCACGTCCGTGCCCGCGCGGTAGGCGTAGCGGACGTCGGTGCCGCGCACCTCCTCGTCGTCGGGCTCGGCGTCACCCGCCGTACGGTCCGCCGGAACGAGCCGGACACCGATGATGCGGGACAGGGACGTCGCGGCCACCTGGATCTCGTCCAGCCAGAAGATGAGCTCCCACACGGGACCCTGGAGCTGGTAGGTGTACATGACGATCGTGGCCACCATGCCGATGGTCACCACGTTCTCGGAGGCCAGGTAGACGCCCCACACGAGCACCGCGAGCGGCGCGACCATGAACGCGAAGTCCACGCCCGGGAACAGCACGGTGCGCAGGTTGAGCGTCCCGCGCTCGGCCTGGAAGGCCTCGTGCAGGTCCTCGTCACCCCGGTCGGTGCGCCGGCGTCCGATCTTGAGCGCGTCGATCGTGCGCGCACCCTCGACGGACTCGGTGACGGTGCCGTCGAGCAGCGCGTACGCCGCGGACTCGCGCTGGTAGGCGGGCGCTGCCCGCTTCAGGTACCAGCGGGCGACCGCGACGAGCACCGGCACGCCGACGAACATCGCGATCGCGACCAGGGGCGAGACCACGAGGCTGACCACCGACGTCAGCACGAGCGTCACCACGGCGATGACCAGCCGCGGCACGCCGAACCGCACGGCGTTCTGGATGCGGCTGACGTCGCGGGTGGTGCGCGCGATGAGGTCGCCGGTCCCCGCGGTCTCGACCGTGGACAACGGCAGGGCCGTGACGGTCTCGACGAACTCCTCGCGCATGTCGGCGAACACCGTCTCGCCGAAGACCATGGCGCGGCGCTGGGCGAACCGGGTGATCAGCGACTGCAGCACGACGGCCGCGACGGCGGCGAGCACCAGGTTGCGCGCCACCTCGATCGTGGTGCCGTCGGTGACGGCGTCGACCAGCTTGCCCAGCACGAACGGCCCGGCCAGGCCGGCGATCGCGGCCACCGTGTTGGCCACGGTGATGATGATCAGCGGCCTGCGGTGCCGGCCGAGCAGCGAGCGCGTGTACCGCCAGGTCTCGGCGGCGTCGGCGATCGGCAGGATCTTTCCCGTGCTCATGCCTTGCCTCCTTCCCCTGCGTTGGTGCTGCCTGCGTTCGTGCCGCCCAGCAGCTCGTCGAGCTCGGCGTCCAGGTCGTCGTCCAGCGAGCGGCCGACCACCCGCCGGTAGCGGGCCGCCTCGCGCCCGCCCGGCGCGTTCGTGGGCAGGTCCAGCAGCTCGCGGTGCGTGCCGTGCGTGACCACGCTCCCGTCGTCCAGGAAGACCACGTCGTCCACGTGGTCCAGGACCAGCGGGCTCGCGGTGACGATCAGGGTGGTCCGGCCCCGGCGCCACTCGGTGAGCCGTTGCGCGATCCGCGCCTCGGTGTGGGCGTCGACCGCGGACGTGGGCTCGATGAGCACCAGGACCTCCGGGTCGGTGAGCAGCGCCCGCGCGAGCGCCACGCGCTGCCGCTGGCCGCCCGACAGCGAGCGCCCCTTCTCGGGGATCTCGCCCTCGATGCCGTCCGGCAGGGACTCCAGCACGTCGTGCGCGTCGGCGATGTGCATGGCCCGCAGCAGCGCGTCGGCGTTCGCGGAGTCGCGCACGTCGAGCTCGCCCGCGAGGCGGCCGGAGAACAGTGCCGGGGTCGCGTCCGCGACCACGATCCGCTCCCGCAGCTCCGCCTTGTCGAGGTCGGCCAGCCGGACGCCGCCGAGCGTGACCGGGGTGGTGGTCTCCGCGTCGTCGTCGAACCGGCCCATCCGGATCGCGACCTGCGCCGACTCGTCCGGGTCCGCGCTGACCAGCGCGACGACCCGGCCGGGCCGGAGCGTGACACCCGTGGTCTCGTCGACCAGCGGCACACCGGCGGGCGGCATGTCGGCGGTCGACGCCTCGGCGCCGGTGGCGGGCACGACCTGCAGCACCTTGACCACCTTGCCCGCCGCGACGTGGGCCTTGGTGACCACGTTGACCGACTGCACCAGCAGGTGCACCGGCCACGACAGGAAGGACGCGTACCCGTAGAACGCGACGAGCTGGCCCGTGGAGATGCGCCCCGCGATGGCTTCCGCCGCGCCGAGGTAGACCACCAGCGCGATGAACAGCCCCGGCAGCAGCACCTGCAGGGCGTCGAGGATCGACTGCGTGCCGGCGACCGCGACGCCCGCCTGCCGGACCTTCTGCGACTGGCCCTGGTAGCGGCCGGTGAAGACCTTCTCGCCGCCGATGCCGCGCAGGATGCGCAGGCCGGAGACGGTGTCCGCGCCGAGCGTGGTGAGCCGGCCCTGCGCGTCGCGCTGGTTCTTCTGGTGCTTCTGGAGCGGCTTGACCAGGAGGGCGAGGATCGCCGCCACGACCGGCAGGCCGAGCGCGATGACGAGCCCCAGCTTGAGCGACTGGTTCAGCATCAGCACCACCACGATGCCGTAGGTGGCGACGCTGCCGATGGTCTGCGCGGCGATGCCGAAGACCTCGCCGATGCGCATGGTGTCGTTCGCGACGGAGGACACCACCTCGCCGGTGGGCAGCTCCTTGGTGATGTTGTGCCCCGACCGGGCCACGGTCCGCGTCACGAGCTGTGACGTACGGAACGCGGCGTGCATCCACGCGGTGATATCCCACCGGTGGCCGATCGCGTTCGAGGCGATCCAGACGATGCCGACACCCATCATGACGGCCGCCCACGTCCACGTGGTGCGGTCGAGCCCGGACGCGGAGGCGCTGTCGATGATGCGGCCCAGCAGGAACGGCTGGAAGGCGCTGCAGGTGAACGAGAGCACGCCGAAGAACATCGCCACGAGCAGCACGCGGAGCTGCTTCCGGGCGAGCCACAGGAGCAGGGTGAGCGGACCGCGCAGCGGCGGGGTGCCGGGATCGGCGAAGGGGAGGGGGCGCACGACAACCACCGTACGGAGCACCACTGACATTGATCCACGCTTTATCCACAGGGTGCGGATGGCACCCCCGCGGACGGCATATCCTCGTTGGTTGTGAGCACCCCTCAGACCACTCCCGAGATCTCCGCCGAGGCGGCGGCCACCGCGATCCGCAAGGCCCGCGGCGCGATGTCCCGCTACCGCTTCATGGCTCTGGTCACCGGTGTCATGCTGCTGATCCTCTGCGTCGAGCTGGGCATCAAGTACGGCCTCGGCGCGCTGACCGACGTGGACGGCGTCATGCCGTTCATCGCGTGGGTGCCGTTCGCGCACGGCTGGATCTACGTGGTGTACCTGGTCACGGTCGCCGACCTGTGGTCCAAGATGCGCTGGGGCTTCGGCCGCCTGGTCACGATGGTGATCGCGGGCGTGATCCCGGTGATGTCGTTCGTCCTGGAGAAGAAGGTGCACGCCGAGGCCGAGGCGAAGCTCGCCACGCTCGAGGCGCGCTACCTCTCCTGACCGCGTGGGAGCGTAGAGCCATGGGCCGGAAGATCGTCGTCGCGCTGGGCGTGCTCGTCGTCGTGGTGGGCCTCGGGTTCCTCGCCACGCGCATCTACGCGGGACTGCAGACGGGCGGCGACGTGCCCGCGCCCGCCGTCGGCTCGTCCGCGCCCGCGGCGACCGCGGACCCCGCCGACCTCGACGGCGACTGGACCGTGGCCGACGGCTCCGAGGCCGGGTACCGCGTGAACGAGGTGCTGTCCGGCCAGGACGTCACCGTCGTCGGCCGCACCCCGCAGGTGACGGGCTCCGGCACCGTGGCCGACGGCGAGCTCACCGCCGCGTCCGTCGAGGTCGACCTCGCGAGCATCACCACCGACGAGTCCGCCCGGGACGGCCAGTTCCAGGGCATCCTCGACACCCGCACCTACCCCACGGCGACCTTCGAGCTCACGGACCCCGTGGACATCACGGCGGTGGCCGACGGCGGGACCGTCACCGTCGACGCGCCCGGCACGATGACCATCAAGGGTGTCACCCAGGACGTCACCGCCGGCCTGGAGATCCGGCTGGCGGACGACGGCGGCGACGTCGTCGCCGAGCTCGCCGCGACCGTGCCGGTCACGTTCGCGGACTACGGCGTCGAGGCCCCCGACCTGGGCTTCGTGACGGTGGAGGACGACGGGTTCGTCGAGGCCGAGCTGACGCTCACGCACTGACCGCGGGGCCCCGGCGACCGGCCGCCGGACCGCCCCATTTCGGGCTCTGGTCACCCGGACGACGCGCACGCCGCACCTGCTTCAATGCGAGAGTGAACGCCCACCCCTTCGACGCCCTCACCGCCGACCGCCTCCGGACGAACGGCAGCCTTAAGTGGACGGCCTTTCCCGGCACGATCGGGGCCTGGGTCGCGGAGCTGGACTTCCCGACTGCCCCGCCGATCGCCGCCGCGCTGCACGACGCCGTGGACCGCAGCCTGCTCGGCTACCTCCCGCCCGCGCTGGTCACGGGCATGTCCGAGGCGTACGCGGGCTTCGCCGCCGACCGCTACTCCTGGGCTGTCGACCCGGCGCGGGTGCGACCCGTGTCCGACGTGCTCACCGCGCTGGACGAGGTCATCAAGCACTTCTCCCGGCCCGGCTCACCGGTGATCGTGCCCACGCCGTCGTACATGCCGTTCCACACCCTGCCGGGCGAGCTGGGCCGCAAGGTGCTCCAGGTGCCGATGGCGCGCGACGCCGACGGCCGGTATTCCTACGACCTCGACGCGCTGGACGCCGCGTTCGCCGCGGGCGGGCACCTGATGATCCTGTGCAACCCGCACAACCCGGTCGGCCGGGTCCTCGAACCCGCCGAGATGCTGGCCGTGGCCGAGGTCGTCGAACGGCACGGCGGCCGCGTCTTCGCCGACGAGATCCACGCCCCGCTGGTCCACCCCGGCCGCCGCCACGTCCCGTACGCCTCGCTGAACGAGACCACGGCGGGCCACACCGTCACGGCCACGTCCGCGTCGAAGGCGTGGAACCTGGCGGGCCTCAAGTGCGCGCAGCTCGTCCTGTCCAACGACGCCGACGTACGGCTCTGGGACCAGGTGGGCGAGCGCGCCGAGGAGGGCGCGTCGACCCTCGGCATCCTGGCCAACCAGGTCGCCTACACCGAGGGCCGGGACTGGCTGGACGACGTCCTCGGCTATCTGCAGGGCAATGTCACGCGGCTGGGCGAGCTGCTGGACGGGAGCGGCATCGGCTACCGCGCGCCCGAGGGCACGTACCTGACCTGGCTGGACTGCCGTGGCCTCGACCTGCCGGGCGCGGACCTGCCGGGCGCGCCCGCGAGCGCCGCCGCCTGGTTCCAGGAGCATGCGGGCGTCGTCCTGGTCGACGGCGCGGAGTGCGGCGACGCCGGCCGAGGCTTCGTGCGGTTCAACGCGGGCATGCCGCGCCCGCTCGTCGAAGAGGCGGCCCGGCGGATGCTGAGCGCCCTGAACGGCTGACGCCCCTCCCCTTTGAGGCCCGGGTTTCTTCGCTCTCAGGGGTCTGAAAGCGAAGAAACCCGGGCCTCAAAGGTGACGGGGGGAAGGCCTCACGCCGCCGGCAGACCCGCGATGCCCGTGTCGGCGTCGGTCGGCGCGCCGCCGCGGCGTCCGCCGGCCATCTCGTCGCGCACGAGGCGCACCCAGAGCAGCACGGCGAACCCGCCGAACAGCCACCACTGCAGCGCGTAGAAGATGTTCTGCAGGTTGGCGCCCGAGCCGCCGTCGATCGTGGGGCGCGGCAGGGCGGCCACCCCGCCCTCCTCGGGCGAGCCCGGGCCCGACGTCAGCACGGCGTACCCGGTGTAGATGGGCCCGCCCCACTCGTTGACCAGGGCGCTCAGCGCGATCTGCTCGGTCTGCCCGTCCGTCACGGCGGCGCTGCCCGACGTCGACTCGCCCGCCTGGAGCCAGCCCGTCACCGTGACCTCGCCCTCCGGCAGGGCGAGCGCCGCGGCGTCGCCCGGCGCGGCCACCCAGCCCTGCACGAGAGCGAGGACCGGCGCGCCGGACAGGTCGGCCCAGGACGCGCCGTCGGTCCCGTCGTCAGACACGCGGAAGGGGGTCAGGACGAGGTAGCCGACCCGCCCTTCCAGCACCCGGCCCGGGACGAGCAGCGTGCCGGCCGGCTCGTACTCGCCGGTCACGCGGACCTCGCGCCCGACGAGCTCGCCGGGAAAGCTCTCCTGCGGCGTCAGCAGGTCGCCCAGCCAGGCCGGGCCCGCGGCGGCGGCCTCGGCGGCCTCCTGCTGGGCGGCCAGCTCCGCCCGCTCGTAGGCGCGGTCGAGCTGCCAGGCGCCCAGCCGGCCGCACACCAACGCCGCCAGCACGAACACGAGCAGCAGCCCGATCATCCGGGGCTGCCTGGCCACCTGGAGAAAGGTACGGCGCTCGGTGACGGGTTCGACGTCGATCACCTTCGACGGGGATGTGCTGGGGGCACTGACGGGCATAACCTCAACGGTAGCCGCCGTCGGCGGGTCAGCGGCACAGGTCACCGGGGCGTTCTGTCGGACGCGTCACAGATCACGGGGCCGGGCGGTCGTCTCGCGTGTACGGCGGTTGTGCGTTCGAATGAACGGGCAGCAGACCGGCACCGATCCACACGTAACCCCAGCAGGAGCGTGAGCGATGACGACGACCACAGTCCCCGACTCCCCCGCCACCGGATGGCGCACCTCCGGTGTCGCCGAGCTGGCCCCCGCCGACCTGGAGCGTATCGACGCCTGGTGGCGGGCCGCCAACTTCCTCTCGGTGGGCCAGATCTACCTCCTGGACAACCCGCTCCTGCGCGAGCCCCTGACCGCGGACCACGTGAAGCCGCGCCTGCTGGGCCACTGGGGCACCACGCCGGGGCTGAACTTCCTGTACGCGCACCTGAACCGCGCCATCAAGGAGCGCGAGCAGCAGACGGTCTACGTCACGGGCCCCGGGCACGGCGGCCCGGGGCTAGTCGCCTCCGCGTACCTGGACGGCACCTACTCCGAGGTCTACAGCGACATCACCGAGGACTCGGAGGGGGTCCGGCGCCTGTTCCGGCAGTTCTCCTTCCCGGGCGGCATCCCGAGCCACGTCGCGCCGGAGACGCCGGGATCGATCCACGAGGGCGGCGAGCTCGGGTACGCCCTGAGCCACGCCTACGGCGCGGTCTTCGACAACCCCGACCTGCTCGTGGCGGCGGTGGTGGGCGACGGCGAGGCCGAGACCGGCCCGCTGGCCACCTCCTGGCACTCGAACAAGTTCGTCAACCCGGCCCAGGACGGCGTCGTCCTGCCGATCCTGCACCTCAACGGCTACAAGATCGCCAACCCGACCGTCCTGGCGCGCATCTCGCACCAGGAGCTGAACGACCTCATGGTCGGCTACGGCCACCGGCCGTACTTCTTCGACGGCGGGTACGACGAGAACGAGTCGCCGCTGGACACGCACCGCCGGTTCGCGGCGCTGCTCGACGAGGTGCTCGACGAGATCGCGGCGATCAAGGCCCGCGCGGCGCAGGGCGACCTCAGCCGGCCGATGTGGCCCATGATCGTGTTCCGCACGCCCAAGGGCTGGAGCGGGCCGGCGGAGATCGACGGAAAGAAGACCACGGGGTCGTGGCGCGCGCACCAGGTGCCGCTCGCGAACGCCCGCGACACCGACGCGCACCTCAAGGTCCTGGAGACCTGGCTGCGGTCCTACCGGCCGGAGGAGCTGTTCGACGCCGACGGCCGCGTGCTGCCCGAGATCACCGCGCTCGCCCCGGAGGGCGCGCTGCGGATGAGCGCCAACCCGCACGCCAACGGCGGGCTGCTGCTCAAGGACCTGCGCCTGCCCGACTTCCGCGACTACGCGGTGGACGTCCCGGTGCCCGGCGGGTCGACGTCGGAGGCGCCGCGCGTGCTGGGTCAGTGGCTCACCGACGTGATCCGGCTCAACCCCGACAACTTCCGCATCTTCGGGCCGGACGAGACGGCGTCGAACCGCCTGCAGGCCGTCTACGAGGTGACGGACAAGCAGTGGAACGCCGAGTACATCGGCCCCGAGGTGGACGAGCACATGGCCCGCGCCGGCCGGGTCATGGAGATGCTGAGCGAGCACCAGGTGCAGGGCTGGCTGGAGGGCTACCTCCTGACGGGCCGGCACGGGCTGCTGACCAGCTACGAGGCGTTCATCCACATCGTCGACTCGATGTTCAACCAGCACGCCAAGTGGCTCAAGGTCACCAACCACATCCCGTGGCGGCGGCCCATCGCGTCCCTGAACTACCTGCTGTCCAGCCACGTCTGGCGGCAGGACCACAACGGGTTCAGCCACCAGGACCCCGGGTTCATCGACCACGTGGTCAACAAGAAGGCCGAGATCGTGCGGGTCTACCTCCCGCCGGACGCCAACACCCTGCTGTCCACCTACGACCACTGCCTGCGCAGCCGCCAGTACGTCAACGTGGTGGTCTCCGGCAAGCAGCCGGCGCCGAACTTCCTGGACATGCCCACCGCGATCGAGCACTGCACGCGTGGCCTCGGCATCTGGGAGTGGGCGGGCACGGAGGTGGCGGGCGAGCAGCCCGACGTCGTCCTGGGCTGCGCGGGCGACGTGCCCACGCTGGAGGTGCTCGCGGCGGCCGACATCCTGCGCCAGGAGCTGCCCGACCTCAAGGTGCGCGTGGTCAACGTCGTGGACCTCATGCGGCTGCAGGACGCCAAGGAGCACCCGCACGGCCTCACCGACTCCGAGTTCGACGGCCTGTTCACGGCCGGCCGGCCCGTCGTCTTCGCGTACCACGGCTACCCGTGGCTCATCCACCGCCTCACCTACCGGCGCACGGGCCACGTCAACTGGCACGTGCGCGGGTACAAGGAGGAGGGCACGACGACGACGCCGTTCGACATGGTCATGCTGAACGACCTGGACCGGTACCACCTTGTGATCGATGTCATCGACCGGGTGCCGCAGCTCGGCAGCGCCCAGGCCGGACTGCGCCAGCGGATGCAGGACGCGCGGCTTCGTGCGCGTGCATGGACCCGCGAGCACGGCGACGACCTCCCCGAGGTGCGCGACTGGGTGTGGCCCGACGCCCAGGACCAGTCCGACGCCGGTCAGGTTGACGCTACGCTCGGCACCGGTGGAGACAACGAGTAGCAGCAAATCCCACGAAGTGAACACGGAGCGACACGTGACCGGCGCAACCCGCAGCATCGTCATCGCCAGCCCGGAGGGCGAGAGCGGAAAGTCGACAGTCGCGCTCGGCGTCCTCGACCTGCTGGTCCGCAAGGGCCAGCGGGTCGGCGTCTTCCGGCCCGTCTCGCGCGCGAGCGAGACCGAGGACTCCGCCGGCGAGCGCGACCACGTGCTGGAGCTCCTCCTGGAGCACGACGGCGTCGACATCGGGTACGACGACGCCGTCGGCGTCACCTACGCCGACCTGCACACCGACCCCGAGGACGCGCTCAGCCGCATCGTGGCGCGGTTCCACGAGCTCGCCGCGCGCTGCGACTCGGTGGTGATCCTCGGCACCGACTACACCGACGTCGCCGGGCCCACCGAGCTCTCGTTCAACGCGCGCATCGCCGCGAACCTCGGCGCCCCGGTGCTGCTGGTCGTCTCCGGCCGCGAGCGCACCCCCGAGGAGATCCGGGCGCTGGCCGACGTGAGCCTCGCCGAGCTGGCCGCGCACCACGCGCAGGCGATCGGCCTGGTGGTCAACCGGGCGGACACGCACAGCGCGCGGGAGGTGCGGAGCGTGCTGGCCGAGGCGCAGCCCGACCTGCCCGTGTGGACCATCCCCGAGGAGCCGTTCCTCCAGGCCCCGACCGTGGGCCAGCTCCTGGAGGCCGTGGACGGCACGCTCGTGCTGGGCGACCCGGAGCTGCTGGGCCGCGAGGCGCTGGACGTGCAGGTGGGGGCCATGAGCTTCGAGCACCTGCTGGAGCGGCTGACCGACGGCGGCGTCGTGATCACGCCGGGCGACCGCACCGACCTGCTCATCGGGCTGCTCGCGACGCACATGACGCCGTCGTTCCCCTCGCTGGCCGGGATCATCCTGAACGGCGGGTTCTACCCGCAGGGCCGGCCGGCGCAGCTGCTGGAGGCCATGCGCCCCAAGCTGCCGATCATCACCACCGAGCTCGGCACCTACCGCACGGCCCGCGCGGCCGCGACGACCCGCGGGCGCGTGGACAAGAACTCGGTGCGCAAGGTCGAGACGGCGCGCGCGCTGTTCGAGCGCAACGTCGACTCCGCCGCCCTGGCCGCGCGCCTCGACCTGCCGCGGCCGCAGGTGGTCACGCCACTGATGTTCGAGTATCAGCTCATCGAGCGGGCGCGCGCCGACCGCCGGCACATCGTGCTCCCCGAGGGCGGCGACGACCGGATCCTGCGCGCCGCCTCCACGGTGCTGGCCCGGCAGATCGCGGACCTGACGATCCTGGGCGCCGAGGAGCCGATCCGCGCCCGCGCCGCCGAGCTGGGCCTCGACATCGAGGCCGCGCGCGTCCTGTCGCCGCACGACCCCGAGCACGTCGAGAAGTTCGCCGCCGAGTACGCGCGGCTGCGCGCGCACAAGGGCATGACGGTCGAGCGGGCGCGGGAGATCGTCACCGACGTCTCCTACTTCGGCACGATGATGGTGCACCTGGGCCTCGCCGACGGCATGGTCTCGGGCGCGGCCCACTCGACGGCGCACACCATCCGGCCGTCGTTCGAGATCATCAAGACCAAGCCGGGTACGTCGTCGGTGTCCTCGGTCTTCCTCATGTGCCTGGAGGACCGGGTGCTCGTGTACGGCGACTGCGCCGTCATCCCCGACCCGACGTCGGAGGAGCTCGCCGACATCGCCGTCTCCTCGGCGGCGACCGCCCGCCAGTTCGGCGTGGAGCCGCGCATCGCGATGCTGTCCTACTCCACGGGCGAGTCCGGCACGGGCGCCGACGTCGACAAGGTGCGCACGGCGACCGGGCTCGTCCGCGAGCGCACGCCCGAGCTCGACGTCGAGGGTCCCATCCAGTACGACGCCGCCGTGGACGCCTCGGTCGCGGCGTCCAAGCTGCCCGGGTCGGACGTCGCCGGGCGCGCCACCGTGTTCGTCTTCCCCGACCTGAACACGGGCAACAACACGTACAAGGCGGTGCAGCGCTCCGCGGGCGCGGTCGCCGTCGGGCCGGTGCTGCAGGGCCTGAACAAGCCGGTCAACGACCTGTCGCGCGGGGCGCTGGTGCAGGACATCGTGAACACCGTGGCGATCACCGCCATCCAGGCGCAGGGCAAGGAGTCCGCAGCATGAGCACCGTCCTCGTCCTCAACTCAGGGTCCTCGTCGCTCAAGTACCAGCTCGTCGACCCGGACTCGGGCGAGGCCGTGGCGGGCGGCATCGTCGACCGGATCGGCCAGTCCTCGGGCACGGTCAAGCACGAGCCGGGCGGCGAGAAGGTCGTGCGCGACCTCGACGTGCCCGACCACGGCGAGGCGCTGCGCGTCGTCAAGGACATGTTCGACGAGGTGGGTCCCCAGCTGGCGGACGCCGACGTCATAGCGGTAGGGCACCGGGTGGTGCACGGCGGCGAGATCTTCTCCGCCCCCACCCTGGTGGACGACGACGTCGTGGCCGGCATCCGCGACCTCATCCCCCTCGCGCCGCTGCACAACCCCGCGAACGTGACCGGGATCGAGGTCGCACGCGAGCTGCTGCACGTGCCGCACGTCGCCGTGTTCGACACCGCGTTCTTCGCGTCGCTGCCCGCCGCGGCGTCGACGTACGCGCTGGACCGCAAGGTCGCCGCGGAGCACGGGGTGCGCCGGTACGGCTTCCACGGCACGTCGCACCAGTTCGTGTCGACGGCGGTCGCGGAGCACCCCGCCGTCGTCGCGAAGCTGGAGGCCGAGGGGCGCGGCCCGGAGACGCTGCGGCAGGTGGTGCTGCACCTGGGCAACGGCGCGTCGGCGTCGGCGATCCTGGGCGGACGGCCCCTGGACACCTCGATGGGCCTGACTCCGCTGGAGGGGCTCGTCATGGGCACGCGCTCCGGCGACATCGACCCGGGCGTCGTCTTCCACCTCATGCGGGGCGGACTGTCCGGCGGCGACGTCGACACCCTGCTCAACAAGAAGTCCGGCGTGCTCGGCCTGTCCGGCGTCAGCGACATGCGCGAGCTGCGCAAGCTCGTCGCCGCGGGTGACGCCGACGCGCGCCTGGCGCGCGACGTCTACCTGCACCGGCTGCGCAAGTACGTGGGCGCGTACGCGGCGGTGCTCGGCGGGATCGACGTGCTGACGTTCACCGCGGGCGTGGGCGAGAACGACCACACTATCCGCTCGGGCGTGGTGCGGGACCTGAAGTTCCTGGGCCTCACGATCGACCCGGCGGCCAACGAGGCGGCGTCGGGCGAGGCTCGGGTCATCTCCGCCGGCGCGGGCGCGGAGGCGCCGCTGGTGATGGTGGTGCCGACCAACGAGGAGCTGGCGATCGCGCGGCAGGCGGCTGCGCTGGTCGCGGCGGGCTAGGACCCGGGCGGGCCGGCCGTCGGCGTCTTCGACGCCGGGGCCTTCCCCTCGGGAGTGATCTGGGGCAGGCCGAGGTGCGCGCGCAGCGCCGCGGTGGCCTCGCCGAGGACGTCGAGCTGCTCGTCGGTGAACGCGTCGACGAAGGTCTCCTTGATCGCCTGCAGGTGCGGGACGGTGCTCGCGCGAAACGCGCGCGCCCCCTCCTCGGTGAGCACGACCTGCGACCCGCGGGCGTCCTCGGCGCACGGCTCGCGCCGCACGAGCCCGCGCTTCTCCATCCGGCCCAGATGGCCGGAGAGCCGGCTGCGCTCCCACTCGATGTGCGCGGCCAGGGCGGACGAGCGGAGCGTGTGATCCTCCGCCTCGCTGAGCGCGAGCAGCACCCGGTAGTCGCCGTTGGAGAGCTCCGAGTCCTGGTGCAGCCGCGCCTCGAGGCGGTTGCGGAGGATGTCGTAGGTCTCGATGTAGCCCCGCCAGACCGCGAGCTCACGTCGCGTCGGCATGCTGCGGCGCCTCGACGTCGTCATCGGCCCTCCTCGGTGAGTTGTTGACATGTGAACTATATGGCGAGATGATTCACGTGTCAATCAAATGAGCACCCTGAAGGGGCTGGTCACGGTGGATGTCTCGCAGATCGAGTTCGGTATCGACAGCTTCGGCGACCTGCCGCGCAACGCGGACGGCGACCTCGTCTCGCACGCGGAGGCGATCCGGGCCGTCGTCGCCGAGGCGGTCCTGGCGGACCAGGTGGGCATCGACGTCATCGCGCTGGGCGAGCACCACCGCCCCGAGTACGCGATCTCGACCCCGGAGACGGTCCTCGCGGGCATCGCGACGGCGACGCAGCGCATCAAGCTCGCGTCGGGCGTGACGGTGCTGTCGTCGGACGACCCGGTCCGGGTCTTCCAGCGCTTCGCGACCGTCGACGCGCTCTCCAACGGTCGCGCCGAGGTGATCCTCGGCCGTGGCTCCTTCACCGAGTCGTTCCCGCTGTTCGGCTACGACCTGAAGGACTACGACACGCTGTTCGAGGAGAAGATCGACCTCTTCAGCCACCTCCTCGACGAGAAGCCCGTCACCTGGGAGGGCACGATGCGCGCCTCGCTGCACGAGGCCGACGTCTTCCCGAAGACGGAGTCCGGGCGGCTGAAGACCTGGGTCGGCGTGGGCGGGACGCCGCAGTCGGTGCTCCGCACCGCCTACTACGGCTTCGGGCTCATGCTCGCCATCATCGGCGGCCCGCCCGACCGGTTCGCGCAGTACGTGGAGCTCTACCGCCGGGCGCACGAGAAACTGGGCACCACGCCTGGGCCCGTGGGCATGCACTCGCCGGGCTTCGTCGCCGCCACGGACGAGGAGGCGAAGGAGCTGTTCTACCCCGGCTACCGCGAGATCCGCGACCGCATCGGCGCCCTGCGCGGCTGGCCTCCCCTGCGCCGGGACGAGTTCGAGGCCGACGTCGAGCAGGGCTCGCTGTACGTCGGGTCGGTCGACACGGTGGCGCGCAAGATGGCGCGGGCGATCCGAGTCCTCGACGTCGGCCGGTTCGACATGATCTACTCCTCGGCCGGCGCGGTGTCGGCCGACGCGCGGCTGCGCTCGGTCGAGCTGTACGGCACCCAGGTCATCCCGCGGGTGCGCGAGCTGCTCGCCGAGCAGCCCAGCACCGCCGGGGTAGCACTTTGAGCGCGGCCGGGACGACCCTCGGCATCCTCGGTGCCGGGAAGGTCGGCACCGTCCTGGCCCGGCTGGCCGTCGCCGCCGGCTACCGCGTGCTGATCTCGGGGTCGGGCGATCCGGAGAAGATCGCGCTGACCGTCGAGGTGCTGACCCCCGGCGCGACGGCGGTGTGGCCCGCCGAGGCCGCGTCCGCCGACGTCGTCGTGCTCGCGCTGCCGCTCGGCAAGCACGACGGGCTGCCGGTCGCGGAGCTGACGGGCCGGCTCGTCGTCGACGCCATGAACCACTGGTGGGAGATCGACGGTCCACGCGAGGGAATCCTCCCGGGTGACCTCTCGTCGAGCGAGTTCGTGGCGCGGATGCTGCCCGGCGCGCGGGTCGTGAAGGCCTTCAACCACATGGGCTACCACGACCTGGAGGACGGCTCCCGGCCTGCGGGCGCCGTCGGGCGCAAGGCCATCGCGCTCGCGGGGGACTCCCCCGACGACCTCTCGGTTGTCGCCGACGTGATCGACGCTCTCGGGTTCGACCCGCTCGTGATCGGCGACCTCGAAGCGGGCACCCGGCTCGAGCCCGGCACCCCGGCGTTCGGCGCGAACGTAGGCCTCGACGAACTGCGTACGCTGACCGGGACGCCCGCACCCACGACCGTTCTGGAGGTCTCATGAAGGACAGGACCGGCGAGTCCGTCACCGTCACGCTGAACACGGGCCGCCCGATCGGAGCTTATGCCGTGCACGTCGGCGAGGCCGTGGTGGGGCGGGCCGACTTCGTGGACCCCACGGACGGCGACGTCGACCTCGGCGACGACGGCGGCGTCGACCACGACCGGATCTTCTTCCACACCGAGGTCGACGAGGCGTACGGCGGACGTGGCCTCGCGGGCATCTTGGTGCGCGAGGCCCTGGCCGACAGCATCCGCAGGAACATCGTGGTCGTGCCGGTGTGCCCGGTGTTCTCGGCGCACCTGGAGAAGCACGGCGACGAGTACGTGGCGGCCGGCGGGGCGTACCGCCAGCCGACCAAGGACGACATCGCGCAGGTCACCCGCGCTGTGCGGGAGCACCGCGCGGCGTCGCGGCGGGCGGAGCGGCCGAGCGAGTGAGGTCGCGTGCCCGGTGAGAACGCGTTCGGGACCGCACCCGGCGACCGCGCAGCCCGCCAGGAGCGTTAGCCTCACCCCGTGACCCTCTTCATCGACCCGCCGGCCTGGCCCGCGCACGGGACGCTCTTCTCCCACCTGGTCTCGGACGGGTCGCTGCAGGAGCTGCGCCTCTTCGCCCGGGCGGCCGGCGTCCCCGACCGCGCCCTGGACCTCGACCACTACGACGTCCCCGCCGAACGGTACGACGACCTGGTCGCGGCGGGCGCGGTGCCCGTCGACGGCGGTGACCTGGCCCGACGTCTGGCCGGCTCCGGCCTGCGCGTCTCCGGCGCCGAGCGGAACCGCTCCAAGCGGGCCGCGCTCCTGAGCCGGTGGGACGAGCTGTGGGCGGACCCGAGCCTGGCCCGCGACGCCGGCACCGACCTGGTCGACCGCTGGCGCGAGCCGCACCGGGTCTACCACACGACGTTCCACCTGGCCGCGGCCCTGGACGCGCTCGACGTCGTGGCGGCCGAGAGCGACGTGTCCGAGCGCGACCACTGGCGCGCGCGCCTCGCCCTCTGGTTCCACGACGCGGTGCACGACGGCGTGGCCCAGCAGGACGAGGAGCGGTCCGCCGAGCTCGTGGGCGAGCTGCTCGGCCCGCTCGCCGGGGCCGGCGTCACCACCGAGGACATCGACGAGACCGCACGCCTGGTCCTGGTCACCGCCGACCACGCCCCGGCCGACGACGACGCCGTCGGCGGCCTGGTCAGCGACGCCGACCTCGCCGTGCTGGGCGGCACCTCCGTCGTCTACACGCGGTACACGCACCAGGTCCGCGCCGAGTACTGCGACGTGCCCGACCCGATGTTCCGCGCCGGCCGGTCCGAGGTGCTCCGCACCCTGCTGGCAGGTGGCCCGCTCTTCCGCACCACCCCGGGCACCACCCGCTGGCAGACGGCGGCCGAGTCGAACCTGGCCGCGGAGCTGGCCCTCCTGGCGGGCTAGCCCCCGGCCACCGACCCACCCCGGCACCAGCTCAGGACACGGTACGGTTCCCGACGTGACTCCCCTCAAGGTCTCCGCGATCGTCGCGGGCGTGCTCGCCCTCGCCTTCACCGTCCCCGTCGTCGCAGTTCAGGCCACCGGGAACGCCCGGGTCCGCGGCGACGCGAGCGAGATCGAGAAGGCCGACGCCGTCATCGTGCTCGGGGCGGGGCTCCGCAGCGACGGAACGCCGTCGACCTACCTGCGCCGCCGGGTCGAGGGCGGCGCCGAGCTGTACCGCGCGGGCATCGCGCCCACGGTGATCCTGAGCGGCGACGCGCACGACAACCCCGACGGCACCCGGTACGACGAGCCCGCCTCGATGCGCGCCTGGCTCCTCGACAACGACCTCGGCGTGCCCGACGACGCGATCGTGCTGGACCGCGAGGGCTTCAACACCACGGCCACCTGCCGCCGCGCCCACGATCTGTACGGGGTGCGCACCGCCGTCGTCGTCACGCAGGACTACCACCTGCGCCGCACGCTCTACTCCTGCGTGGAGGCCGGGCTGGACGCCGTGGGTGTCGGCGTCAGTGCCGCGAGCGTCCAGCCGGCGCAGTGGGCCTGGTGGCACGTGCGCGAGCTGCCGGCGAGCTGGAAGGCCGCCGTCCGCTCCCTCGCGAGGCGCCGCCCCCGCTGACTCACTTCTTCTTCGGGGTGACCCACAGGTGGATCGTGCCCTCGACCACCACGGTCCCGTCCGCGAGCACACCGCGCACGCGCACGGGCAGGTCCTTGTCGTCGCCGTCCCACTGCGCCTGGTCGGTCTCGGCCACGCAGGTCACGTCGCCCGTCGACTTGGCGAGGTACGACACCTCCATGCCCTTGGGCAGCCACCGCTTGTCGTCGGGCACGGTGGCCTCGGCGAGGGAGCCCATGGCCATCTCCAGCCCGTTGCAGACCGCGATCGCGTGCACCGTGCCGATGTGGTTGCGGTTGCGCCACCGGTTGGGGACGACCACCTCGCCGTAGTTCGGCCGCATGTCGACCACGCGCGGGGCGATGGTGCCGAAGTACGGGGCCTTGAAGCTGTAGGCCACGCTGAAGATCCGCTTCCCGAGCAGACCGCCGATCACCGGCAGCGAGTTGGCGGACTTCCAGAAGGCGTGGAGCTGCGTCGTCATGCGGGTGAGCGTACTCGCCCCGGTGACGACCGTTCACTCCTTCGACGACCAGTTCGGTCGCCGCCCCGCCCGACGCCCCGACGACAACCCGGATCGCTCAGGACATGCGCAGCTTGCGCATGACCCCCAGCGCCGTGGTGAGCACCCGGCTCGGGGTGTCCCCGCCCAGGCCGTAGAGGTTGTCGAGCGTGGCGCCGACCCGCGCGCCGCGCGACGTCACCACGGTCTGCTGCCGCGTCAGGCCGGCGATCGACGCCGCCCCGTGCCGCCCGCCGAGCCCGGAGGCCTTCCAGCCGCCGAGCGGCGCGGAGACCGAGCCCCAGGTCATCGTGTACCCGTCGTTGATGGCGACCGACCCGGTCTCGATCCGCGCGGCCACCCGGCGCGCCCGGCCGACGTCCTTGGACCAGACGGCGGCGTGCAGCCCGTACTCGGTGTCGTTGATGACGGTGACGGCGTCCTCGTCGCAGTCGACCCGCGTGATCGTGACGACCGGCCCGAACGTCTCCTCGCGGGACACCACGGCCTGCGCCGGCACGTCGTCGAGCACGGTCGGCGCGTAGAAGTACGGCCCGACGTCGGCGCGGTGCACCCCGCCGGCGAGCACCCGGGCGCCCCGGGCCAGCGCGTCGTCCACGTGCGCCGTCACCTTGTCGAGCTGCGCGGCGGAGGTGAGCGAGCCGATGTCGGCGGAGTAGTCGAGGGCCGGGCTGAGCCGCAGGTTCCGCACCGCGCGCACGAACTTGGCGACGAACTCGTCGGCGATCGCCTCGTGCACCACCAGACGTTCGACGGAGACGCACAGCTGGCCGGCGTTCGAGAAGCAGGCCCGAACGATGCCGGGCACCGCCGCGTCGACGTCGACGTCCTCCGCCACGTAGAGCGCGTTCTTGCCGCCCAGCTCCAGCGTGGCGCCGATGAGCCGCTCGCCGGCCCGCGCCGCGACCTTGCGCCCGGTGGCGGTGGACCCGGTGAACGCGACGTGGTCGACGTGCTCGACCAGCGCCTCACCCACGTCGGGGCCGCCGGCGACCACCTGGAACAGGCCCGCCGGCAGACCGGCGTCGTCCAGGGCCTCGGCCGCCCACAGGGCGGTCAGCGTGGTCTGCGGGTCCGGCTTGAGCACGACGGCGTTGCCGGCCAGGAGCGCGGGCAGCGCCTCAGAGAGCGCGAGCACCAGCGGGAAGTTCCAGGGCGCGATGGCGCCGACGACGCCGACCGGCCGGCGGTGCACCTGCACGCCCGTGAGCAGCGGGATCATGCCCCCGGACCGGCGGGACGCGAGGTAGCGCTCGCCGCGCACGGCGTAGTGCCGCGCGACCTGCGCGATGTCCGCGATCTCCTCGAAGGCGGCGCGGCGCGACTTGCCGGTCTCGAGCTGGATCAGGTCGAGCGCCTCGGACTGTCTCTCCAGGACGATGCGGCCGAGCCGCTGGAGCACCCCGGCGCGGTCGCGCACCGACAGGCGCGCCCAGCCGCGCTGCGCGACCCGCGCGCGGACGACGGAAGCGGCCACGTCGTCGGCGGAGGAGATCGGGAAGGTCACGAGCGGAGCACCCGTGAACGGGCACATCGAGCGGTGCGTGCCGGAAGCCTCGGACGTCGCGATCCGAGCCACGAGCGGCGCCATCACGCCGGGCTCGAGGACGAAGGTTCCCTGCGGGTGCTCAGGGTCGAGCACCCCGCCGACGGCACCACTCGCTGCTGCGTCGGCTGCTGTGTCGTCGATCATGGCGGCCACCCTACGCGCAAAACCCTGCACCACGTATTGATAGATGTGTGAAACTGACTTTCATAGCGGTTGTTCGCGACGGCCGCGATCTCGCCTCGGTCCGGGGCAGCGGATCAGTTCGGCTCGACCCAGCGGCCCAGCACGGAGCACTCCTGATCGGCGTACCCGAGCCGCTCGTAGAAGCTGAGCACGGCCGTGTTGGTGGTGCGCACCATGAGCTGGATCTTGCGCGCGCCGTGCGCCACCAGCCACGCCTCGGCGGCCACGACGGCCGCCCGGCCCAGCCCCGTGCCCTGCAGGCCGGGCTCGACGGCCACGTAGTAGAGCCAGCCGCGGTGTCCGTCGTAGCCGGCCATCGCGGACGCCGCCACCCGGCCGTCGACGCGCGCGACGAGGACCGTCGAGCCGGCACCCGCGCGAGCGTCGGCGATGTCCAGGTGCGGGTCGTTCCAGGGCCGGGTCAGCCCGCACTCCCGCCAGAGTTCCACCACCTGGTCGACGTCGGCGTCGGTGATCTCGACGAACTCGCCGTCGGCCGCGGGCGCGGCCGCGAGGACCGGGGCGAGCGGCTCGCCGCTCCGCACCACGCTCATCGGGGCTGGTACGGGGAGACGACGACCTCGACCCGCTGGAACTCCTTGAGGTCGGAGTAGCCGGTCGTGGCCATGGCCCGGCGCAGGGCGCCGACAAGGTTCAGGGTGCCGTCGGCCTGCTTGCCCGGCCCGAAGAGGATCTCCTCCAGCGTGCCGACCGTGCCCACCTCGACGCGCTCGCCGCGCGGGAGCTGCGGGTGGTGCGCCTCGGGGCCCCAGTGGAAGCCCTTCCCCGGCGCCTCGGCGGCCCGCGCGAGCGCGGCACCGAGCATGACGGCGTCCGCGCCGCAGGCCACGGCCTTGACGATGTCGCCGGAGTGGCCCACGCCGCCGTCGGCGATCACGTGCACGTACCGGCCGCCCGACTCGTCGAGGTAGTCGCGGCGGGCCGCTGCGACGTCGGCCACCGACGTGGCCATGGGCGCGTGGATGCCGAGGCTGACCCGCGTGGTGTGGGCGGCGCCGCCGCCGAAGCCGACGAGCACGCCCGCAGCGCCCGTGCGCATCAGGTGCAGCGCAGCGGTGTACGTCGAGGCCCCGCCGACGACGACGGGCACGTCCAGCTCGTAGATGAACCGCTTGAGGTTGAGCGGCTCGGCGTTGCCCGACACGTGCTCGGCCGAGACCGTGGTGCCGCGGATGACGAACAGGTCGACGCCGGCGTCGACCACCGTCTTGTAGAACTCCTGCGTGCGCTGCGGGGTGAGCGCGCCGGCGACCGTGACGCCCGCGGACCGGATCTCCTTGAGGCGCTGCGTGATCAGCTCCGGCTTGATCGGCTCGGAGTAGATCGCCTGCATCCGGTGCGTCGCCTCGTCGGCCGGCAGCTCGGCGATCTCGGCCAGCAGCGGCTCGGGCGACTCGTACCGGGTCCACAGGCCCTCGAGGTCGAGCACGCCCAGACCGCCGAACCGGCCCAGCGCGACGGCGCTGTCCGGCGTCATCACGGAGTCCATCGGGGCCGCGACGATCGGCAGGTCGAAGTGGTACGCGTCGATCTGCCAGCCGACCGAGACGTCCTTCGGGTCGCGTGTGCGCCGGGACGGCACCACCGCGATGTCGTCGAAGGAGTAGGCGCGCCGCCCACGCTTTCCGCGTCCGATCTCGATCTCGTTGCTCACCCGCCAAGCCTACCCATCGCTGCTGACCCGGCGCGCAGTGTCTCGTGATGAGCGGGGTGGCACGAACCACAGTGTCAGTGACCGGTGGCAGGGTTCTCCCTGGACGCACCGGGAAACCCGGACGAGCAGGGAGGACACCATGAACGAGACCTGGATCCACAGGCCGCTGCTGGGCTTCGACACCGAGACCACAGGGGTGGACGTCACGGGCGACCGCATCGTCACGGCAGCCCTCGTGCTGCGCACCCCCGGAGCGGGCACGGAGGTCCGCACCTGGCTGATGGACCCGGGCGTGGAGATACCGGAGGAGGCCGCGGCGATCCACGGCATCTCCACCGAGCACGCGCGCGCCCACGGCGTCGCGCCCCTGGAGGCGCTGGAGGAGATCGCCGCCGAGCTCGCCACGCACCTGGCCGACGGCGTCCCCGTGGTCGCCTACAACGCGGCCTTCGACCTCTCGCTGCTCGACGCCGAGCTGCAGCGCCACGGGCTCAAGACCCTGCCCCAGCGCCTGGGCCGCGCGGTCGAGCCCGTCGTGGACCCGCTGGTCATCGACCGCTGGCTGGACCGCTACCGCCCCGGCAAGCGCCGCCTCGGCGACCTGACCCAGTGGTACGGCGTCACCTCCGACGGCGACCTGCACACCGCCGAGGTGGACGTGCTCGCCACGCTCGACGTGCTGGAGGCGCTGGCCCGCCGGTTCCCGCAGCTCGCCCGCATGCCCCTGGCCGACCTGCACCAGCAGCAGATCGGCGCACACCGCCAGTGGGCGGTGAGCTTCAACGAGTGGCGCCGCGAGCAGGGCCTGACCGGACCTGACGCGTCGGGCGCCTGGCCGGTGCAGCACTCGACGATCGGCTGACCGGCACAGCAGGCGCAGCGGGCGGCCGCGCCCCGGCAGAACCGGGGCGCAGCCCCGGTCAGCGCGGGTACACCGCGTCGACCTCGACCTCGACGAGCCAGCCGTCGACCGGGAGGTTCTCGACCTCCAGCGCGAACCGCGACGGCCGGGCCTCGTTGACGACCATCGGTTCGGTCGTGGCCGACCCGAGCTGCACGTCGAGCACCTCGCCGCTGGCCAGGTTCGTGTTGGCGAAGAACTGGCGGTAGGCCCGGTTCCACCCGGCGAAGTCCATCTTCTCCGCGCCCGCCGGGTTCTGCAGGAACACACGCATCGAGACGACGTCGTCGTAGGACAGCCCGGCCTTCTCCAGGTTCTCGCCGATCCGCATCAGGGCGTTGATGCCCTGCGCCTCCGTGAGGGTGACGCCGGCGGGCAGCTCACCGCCGGGGAAGACGTCGGTGGGGATGTACCTCTGCTCGGCGGTCACCCCGGGCGTCGTGTTGCGGGCAGCCGGGCCGAGGCCGGAGGACTTGTACCAGGAGACGTTCTTGCCGATGGCCACGCCGTCGGCGATGAGCGGGGTGTCCCCCGTGACGAACGAGTGGGCTCGCGTGGGATCAGGGCGGAAGACATGGGCGGCGGCGAAGGCGGTCCCGGGGACCGCGATCGCGGCGGTGAGAACGGTCGCGGTGATCAGCGCGGCACGGTTCTTCATGGTGCTCCTCCATCTGGCCGGGTCGGGCGCAACGGCGGCGCCCGGTCGTGGTGGCCCGGCGGACGGCACCGGGTGGCGCGGACGCTAGCCACGGGGAGTTTCGGCGGGATGTCCGCTTCGGGTCGGATCGGGAACGCCTTCGGCCCGCTGGTCGAATCGTTCCTGCGGAAACGCTGACCTGGGGCGAGACCCGGAAACAACATGGTTACTAGGCGCAACTGCGCAGAAACGACGAGGACTCGCAGCGGTGACCTGCGCTCCCTAGCGTCCGGCACGGCGCTGACGGCGGCGCCTGGCTCCCCCACCAGAGCAAGCCGCCCGTCAGGCCTGTCAACACGAGGGGTAGGGACCATGGTCACCGAGAAGAGCACCTCCGGCGTCTCCCGCCGCAACTTCCTGCAGGCCGTCGGCGCGGGGTCCAGCGCCGGCGTCATGTTCGCGACGATGGGCGCGATGGGGCTGGCCCCCACCGCGGCCGCCCAGCCCAGGGCCGAGTCCTGGGAACCCCCGCGGGGCAGCGACTTCTCGCTGACCGGCCGGTCCGCCAAGAAGGTCGTCGTCGTCGGGGCCGGCCCAGCCGGCCTCGCCACCGCCTACGAGCTCCAGAAGGCCGGCTACCGGGTGACCGTGCTCGAGGCACGGCACCGCCCCGGCGGGCGCACCCTGACCATCCGCGGCGGGGACAGCGAGACCGACATCAACGGTGTGCGGCAGACCGCGCGGTTCCCCGACGGCATCTACATGAACGCCGGCGCGGGCCGCATCGCCCAGTGGATGGTCACCATGGACTACATCCGCGAGCTGGGCGTGCCGTACGAGGTGTTCACCAACGCGAACGCCGACGCCTACCTCTACAACGAGCGGTCCGGCGCGACGCCGGGCAACCCCGTGCGGTACCGCACGGCCAAGGCCGACGTCTTCGGCTACACCTCGGAGCTGCTGCACCACGCCACCGACCAGGGCGCCCTGGACCAGAAGCTGACCGCCGCGGACAAGGACAACCTGCGCACCTTCCTGCGGAGCTGGGGCTCGCTCAAGTCCGACGGCACCTACGCCGGCGGGAGCAACCGCGGCTTCGACGTCTACCCGTCGGCCTGGAACGAGCACGGCACTCCCCTGCCGGGGCCAGGCACGATGTCCGAGGTGCTGGCCTCGAAGGTGGGCCAGTACTTCCCGTTCGAGATCAACTGGGAACAGTCGATGCTCATGTTCCAGCCCAAGGGCGGCATGGACACGACCTACCAGTACCTGGTGCGGGCGATCGGCTCCCACAACGTGGAGTTCGAGTCGCCCGTCACCGGCGTCGAGAACACCGGCCGCGGGGTCAGGGTCACGTACACGCCCCGGAACGGAAGGGCGCGGCAGATCGAGGCCGACTTCGCCGTCGTCGCGGCGCCGGCGGGCCTCATGCGCCGGTGGGACACCAACTGGGGCACGGAGATCGACGCGGCGCTCGGCGAGTTCGCCGTCGGCTCCCCCGCGGGCAAGATCGGCCTGCAGTACAAGTCGCGGTTCTGGGAGGACGACCACCGGATCTTCGGCGGGATCACCGAGACCGACATGGACCTGGCCCACGTCTGGTACCCGTCCTACGGGTACGGCGAGCGCAAGGGACTGGTCGTGGGCTACTACAACACCGGCACCAACGCCCGCACCTACGCGGACCTGACGCCGAAGCAGCGCGAGCTGCGCGCCGTCGAGCAGGGCGTGAAGATCCACGGCGAGAAGTACCGCAGCGAGCTCGAGAGCTCGTTCTCCATCGCCTGGCACAAGGTGCCGTACGTCGAGGGTGCGTGGGCCTACCCGAACACGTCATCGGCGGGCTTCCGTCTGCTGCAGCAGGGGGCGGGCAACGTGTACTTCGCGGGCGACTGGATGTCCGAGGTGTCGGCGTGGCAGCACGGCGCCTTCTGGTCCGCCCGCTACGCGGTGCAGGCCCTGCACGCGCGCGTCATGTCGAGCTGACCTGCCCCGACGAGGTCAGCCCCACAACGTGTCAGACCCACAGGTCACCCGAGGGACCTGTGGGTCTGACACGTCGTGCGGGTCGGACAGGTGCGGCTCAGAAGCCGCTGTAGTTCGGCGCCTCGACCGTCATCTGCACGTCGTGCGGGTGGCTCTCCTTGAGCGACGCCGACGTGATGCGGACGAACCGGCCCTCGGCCTGCAGCTCCGGGACGGTGCGCGCACCGGTGTAGAACATCGTCTGGTGCAGACCGCCGATGAGCTGGTGCGCCACGGTGGCCAGCGGCCCCTTGTACGCGACCTGGCCCTCGATGCCCTCGGGCACGATCTTGTCGTCGCTGGTGACCTCGGCCTGGAAGTACCGGTCCTTGGAGTAGGACTTCTTGCCGCGCGAGGACATGGCGCCCATCGAGCCCATGCCGCGGTAGGTCTTGAACTGCTTGCCGTTGACGAGCACCAGGTCGCCCGGGGTCTCCTCGCAGCCCGCGAACAGCGAGCCCAGCATCACGGACTCGGCGCCGGCCACGATGGCCTTGCCGATCTCGCCGGAGTGCTTGAGGCCGCCGTCGGCGATGACGGGCACGCCCGCCGGCTTGCAGGCGAGCGACGCCTCGTAGACGGCGGTGATCTGCGGTACGCCCACGCCGGTCACGACGCGGGTGGTGCAGATGGAGCCCGGTCCCACGCCCACCTTCACGGCGTCGGCCCCCGCGTCGACGAACGCCTGCGCGCCCTGGCGCGTGGCGACGTTCCCGCCGATGACCTGGACGTCCTTGGTGGCCGGGTCGGTCTTGAGCCGCTTGACCATGTCGATCAGCATCCGCACGTTGCCGTGCGCGGTGTCGGCCACGAGCACGTCCACGCCGGCGTCGATCAGGGCGGTGGCCCGCTGCCACGCGTCACCGAAGTAGCCGATCGCGGCGCCGACCATGAGGCGGCCCTGGCCGTCCTTGGACGAGTTCGGGAACTGCTCGGACTTCACGAAGTCCTTGACGGTGATCAGCCCCGTGATGCGGCCGTCCGGGTCGATCAGCGGCAGGCGCTCCAGCTTGTGCTTGCGCAGCAGCAGCGTGGCGTCGTCCCGCGAGATGCCGGCCGGGCCGGTGATCAGCGGCTGCGGCGTCATCACCTCGTCCACCTTGGTGGTGGCCCACTCGGCGACGGGCGTGAAGCGCAGGTCGCGGTTGGTGACCATGCCGATGAGCTTGTTCTCGGCGTCGACCACCGGGAAGCCGGAGATCCGGAACTGGCCCGCGAGGGTGTCGAGCTCCTCGAGCGTGGCGTCCGGGCCGATCGTGACGGGGTTCGTGATGATGCCGGTCTGCGTCCGCTTCACGAGGTCCACCTGGGTGGCCTGGTCCTCGATGGAGAGGTTGCGGTGCAGCACGCCGAGGCCACCCTGACGCGCCATGGCGATCGCCATGGCCGACTCGGTGACCGTGTCCATCGCCGCTGAGATCAGCGGGATCTTGAGCGAGATCTCGCGCGTGAGGCGAGACGTCGTGTCGATGTCCGACGGCGCCAGGTCGGAGTAACCCGGCAGCAGCAGGACGTCGTCATAGGTGAGCCCGAGGAAACCGAACGGGTCGCCCGGCGAGGTCTGGTCCGTCATGGAGCAAGTCTACGGCCGCAGCGACCGCAGATCTCGGCCGGGCCGTGGTACCGGCCCGAGGCGTGCGTCA
Source organism: Promicromonospora sp. NPDC059942 (assembly GCF_042731755.1). Lineage (NCBI taxonomy): Bacteria > Bacillati > Actinomycetota > Actinomycetes > Micrococcales > Promicromonosporaceae > Promicromonospora > Promicromonospora sp. NPDC059942. The sequence goes on along the minus strand of NZ_JBHWLR010000010.1, from coordinate 152,445 downwards.
CCTCGCCTTGATGACGGCGAGCACCTCGTGCAGCAGCCCCGTGAACGAGCGCACCCGCTGCACCGTGGGCCCGAACGGCAGCTCCGTCGCCGCCGCGTCGGCCCGCAGGCCCACGAAGATCGGCAGCTCCGGGTAGCTCTCGTTCACCGCGTGCACGACGTCGAGGTCCGGCTTGTTCTGCGTCGTCGCCAGCACCACCGCCGTCGGGCGGACCATGGTGACCAGCTCGACCGAGCGATGCGTGCTCGCGGGTCCCGTGACGATGCGCGCCATCGAACCCTGCGCCGCGAGCGCGGCGGCGAGGGCGTGCGCCGAGAGCGGCACCACCTCGTCGGGGGCGGCGAACACCAGCACGATCTTGCGCATCCGGCTCGGGTGGTTGGCCGGCGGGCCGCCCGCCTCGACCATGACCCGCTCGAACTCCTCGATGTAGTTGCGCAGCGCGCGCAGCGCGGCCGTCGCGAGCACCACCTCGGGCATCTCGCCGGGGCCGGCCAGGACCGTCCGCTCCGAGAGCCGGAGCCAGGCGGGCTCGACGAGCTCGGTCCACCAGGTGGCCGGGTCGCCGTCCGGGCCGAGCACGAGGAGGTTGTCGCAGGCGGTCCGGCTGTACGCCAGGGCGGCGTCGACCAGGGCGGACACCCGGCCCGACGTCGGCGCCGGGGAGGCGGCGGACCGCGGCCCCCCGGCCGGCGCCGGGGCTCCGCCACCGGTCGCGCCACCGGGCAGGGCCCGCAGCCGCGCACGGCCGCGAGGCTCCTCGGACCGCTCGCCGCCGGATGCCGGGGCGGGGTCGTCAGCCTCGTCGTCGGATGTGGCCAGGGGCTCGTCAGCCTCCTCGACGACCTCGTCGTCCGGGTCGCCCGGGGCCTCGACGGTGCCGACGAACTGCTCCGCGAAGTCGTGCTCGTCGGCGTCCGCCCCGCCCTCGACCTGGACCGCGGGCAGCGCCGGGGCGGTGCGGGTGGCGACCTCGAGCTCGGCGTCCCCCGCCTCGACGGCGGCACGCGCGGCATCCACCGGCGCCACGCCCTCCAGGGTCAGCCGGCGCATCACCAGGAGCCGGGCGACGTCGTCCGGCGTGTAGCGACGATGCGATCCGGCGGTGCGGCCCGATGGTCCGAGGCCGTATCGGCGGTCCCACGTGCGGAGGGTCGCGGGAGCGACCCCGAGGCGGCGGGCAACGGCGGCGACAGCCAGTCCGGGGCTGGATGTACGTGACCCGCCCGAGTTCTGGGCGGGTCGCGAAGAAGTCATGGACTCGATTCTGCCGACCCGGCCCTCTCCGCGCCACTGCGAAACCCGGCGTGCCGCCGATCTCGGTGGATTTCGGTTCACAATCATACAAATCCGGTCAGTGTCGACCCGCTTCTCACTGGCCCGATTCGAACCCGATGGCGCGAAATTGCCTCTTGAACAACTTCTGCACAACTTGTAAGTTGTTCGCCATGACGGAGATCTCGAGGCTTCCCGGTCCGGTGATGGAACTGTGGGAATGGCAGTACCAGGGCGCGTGCCGCGACGCGGACGACACCCTCTTCTTCCACCCCGAGGGTGAGCGCGGATCGACCCGCCGCAGGCGTGCCGAGGCCGCCAAGGCGATCTGCCGCTCCTGCCCCGTGATGATGCAGTGCCGCGAGCAGTCGCTCCGCGTGCGCGAGCCGTACGGCGTGTGGGGCGGGCTCAGCGAGGACGAGCGGTCGGCGATCCTCGCCGGCAAGTCCGTCTCCGCCTGACCCAGGGTGCACAACTTCTGACGCTCGAGGCGTGACGCGCTTCTGCCGCACGCCCGCTTCTGATGCACGCCCGCTCGCTACGCACGCCCGCTGTGAACGCACGCCTGCTTCGACGCCGAAGCAGCACCAGCCACGACGGTCTCCGGACAGGACGAAGGCCCCGCACCGATCCGGTGCGGGGCCTTCGTCTGTCTGGCGCGGGCTGGACTCAGCCCACGACCACCGCGAGGACGTCGCGGGTCGAGAGCACCAGGTACTCCTCACCCGCGTACTTGACCTCGGTGCCGCCGTACTTGGAGTAGATCACCTTGTCACCGACGGCGACGTCCAGCGGCACACGGTTGCCGTTGTCGTCGATACGGCCCTGGCCCACGGCCAGAACCTCGCCCTCCTGGGGCTTCTCCTTGGCGGTGTCCGGGATGACCAGGCCGGAAGCGGTCGTGGTCTCGGCTTCGAGAGCCTTGACGACGATCCGGTCCTCGAGCGGCTTGATGGGGACCGACACGTCGGACCTCCCTCTTTCGTGAGCGGATCGAGTGATCAGCTGCGTGGTTGACTTCAGGGGCTCGAACGTTCGACGGTCCGCCGTCGTCGCGGGTGCCGGCGGGCACGAACGTCTGGGTCCTCCGCCGAGGGCCCCGACTACCGGGATCCGCGGCGATGAACAACCCCAAATCTAGGTCGGCGCTAGCACTCGGTCAAGGCGAGTGCCAATCGCGTGGAGCACCTCACACGCCCGGCGCACGACGCGCCGTCCGCACTTCGAGATCTGGCCATCTCCACGAAAAGGTTGCGTGCAGCCACTCGTCATGACCTGGACAAACGTGGAAAGATCTTCCCATGGATGCGGCGATTCTGAGCAAACTCCTCAGCCCTGACGGCTGGGCCCTGCTTGCGGCTCTTCCGCCGTACGACGAGCGCGACGCGATGAAGACCGTGACCACCCTGCGCTCCCAGGGCGTCGCGGCGGACCTCGCGGCCGCCGTGGTCACCCAGTCCCGGCTGCGCGCCCGGGCACGGACCAAGTTCGGTGACTTCGCCGACGGGATGCTGTTCACCGCGGACGGTCTGGAGCAGGCCACGCGGCTCGTCGTCGCGGCGCTGCACGCCCGACGGTACCTCGACGCGGGCGTGGCCACGCTCGCCGACCTCACCTGCGGCATCGGCGCCGACTCCCTCGCCTTCGCCGGTACGGGGCTGCGCGTCGTCGCGACCGACCTCGACGAGTGCACGGCCGCGATCGCGCGGTGGAACCTGCGCCACTTCCCCGAGGCGGAGGTGCGGCACGCCGACGGCCTGACGCTCGACCTGCGCGCCGAGGGGATCGACGCCGTCTACGCCGACCCCGCCCGGCGCGTGCGCGGCGGCCGGGGCGGCCGCAGCAGCCGCATCTTCGACCCGCGCGCCTACGAGCCCCCGCTCGACGCCGTCTGGGCGCTGCGGGAGTCGGTGCCGGCCGTCGGCATCAAGGTGGGTCCGGGCATCGCGCACGAGGGGCTGCCCGACGACGCCGAGACCCAGTGGGTCTCGGTCAACGGCGACGTGGTCGAGGCCGGGCTCTGGTTCGGCCCGCTCGCGCCCGACGGTCCTGGCCGCTCGGCGCTCGTGCTGCGTTCGTTCACCGACGACGACGGCAAGGAGCACACCCTCAGCCGCACCCTGCGCGGCGACGGCACGGAGCCGGACGTCGGCGCCGTCGGACAGTATCTCTACGAGCCCGACGGCGCGGTCATCCGGGCCGGGCTCGTGGGCGAGGCGGCCGCCGAGCTGGGCGGACGCCTCGTCGACCCGACGATCGCGTACGTCACCACGGACGACCCCGCCGCGCTGCCGTCGGCCCGGCCCGCCGACGCGGCCGGCGCGCAGGCGCCGATCGCGACCGGATACCGGGTGCTCGACACCATGCCGTTCGGCCTGAAGCGGCTCAAGTCCTACCTCCGCGACCGGAACGTCGGCCGCATCACGATCAAGAAGCGGGGCACCGCGGTGGTGCCCGAACAACTTCGCAAGCAGCTCGTACTCACCGGAACCGAGGAGGCGACGATCGTGCTCACCCGTGTGGCAGGCAACCAACAGGTACTCCTCGTCGAACCGCTGGGAGCCGTATGAGCTCGCCGATACAGCTCGGCTTCGGCGAATCCCCACGGTCGACGGTGGGCATCGAGTGGGAGATCGGGCTCGTCGAGCCCGGTACCGCAGACCTGTGCCAGGCAGGCCCGGAGGTGCTCGAGGCGCTCGGGCGCGACGGCGGCAACCAGCGGCAGGGCCCCGAGGGCTACACCGCGCACGTCACCGGCGAGTTCATGAAGAACACGATCGAGCTGGTCTCCGGGGTCGGCCGGACCGTGGCCGACGCCGGGGCGGACCTCAGCCGCACGCTCGACCGCGTGCGGACGGTCACGGACCCGATGGGCCTGGAGCTCATGGGCGGCGGCACGCACCCGTTCGCGAAGGGGACCGACCAGGAGATCGGCGAGAAGGAGCGCTACGCCCGCATCCGCGAGCGCACGGGCGTGTGGGGCGCGCAGCTCATCATCTGGGGGCTGCACGTCCACGTCGGGATCGAGCACCGGGACAAGGCGCTGCCGCTGATGCGCGGGATGCTCAAGTACTTTCCGCACCTGCAGGCGCTGTCCGCCGGGTCGCCGTACTGGGCCGGCGAGCACTCGGGGTACGCCTCGAACCGGTCGCTGCTGTTCCAGCAGATCCCGAGCTCGGGCCTGCCGGTCGCGTTCAGGACCTGGCAGGAGCTCGAGGCGTACGCGGGCGACATGCTGCACATCGGCGCCGTCGAGGCGTTCAACGAGGTGCACTGGGACATCCGCCCGTCGCCGACGTTCGGCACGCTGGAGGTCCGGGTGTGCGACGGCCCGACCAACCTCACGGAGGCCCTCACGCTGGCCGCGCTGGTGCACTGCCTGGTGGAGCACCTGTCCACGCAGCTCGACCAGGGCAGGGCCCTGGTCGAGCTGCCGCCCTGGTACGTGGCGGAGAACAAGTTCCGTTCGGCCCGCTACGGCCTGGACGCCACCGTGATCCTGGACGCCGAGGGCAACCAGGGGGCGCTCGTCGACGCGATCGGCAAGCTCCTGGTCGAGCTGGAGCCCGTGGCGCACCGGCTGGGCTGCGCGGCGGAGCTGGCCGGGGTGCGGGACATCCTCCGCACCGGGCCGTCGTACCGGCGGCAGGAGCAGGTCGCCGCCGCGCACGACGGCGACCTGGTGCCGGTGGTACGCGCGATGCTGGAGGAGATGCGGACCGGCCGGCCGCTGCCCGCCTGACGCCGGCGCGCCGGGGGCCGGACGACGCGCGGGGTCGGACGACGCGCGGGGTCAGATGACCTGCGCGGCGTCGTCGAAGCTCAGGCGCGGGGCGCGGGGGCGGGTGGTGTCGGCGCCGTCGGCCGCGCTGACGTTGACGACGAGGAGGCCCTTCCAGCCGTTCTCGGCGAAGAACTCGGCGTCGATCTGGTCGTAGATCCCGTGCATCGGGCCGACGGCGAGGCCGGCGGCGCGCAGGCCGACGATCAGGTAGCCGGCCTGGATGAGGGCGCTGGTGCGCGCCATCTCGGCGCGCGCCCCGGCGTCGCCGGCGAACATGTCGCGCGCGCCCGGCATGTGCGGGATCAGCCGGTCGAGGTGCTCGTGGAAGTCGGTGTCGTACGCGAGCACGAGGGTGACGGGCGCGTTCCGGACGCGCTCCTGGTTGCCCTCGGGCACGCGGGCGACGAGGCGCTCCCGGGCCTCCGGCGTGCGGACGACGAGCATGCGCAGCGGGCTCGTGTTCATGGCCGTCGGGCCCCACTTGACGAGGTCGTAGACGGCGGCGAGCTGCTCGTCGGTCACCTCGGACTCGGCGAAGGTCGTGACGGTCCGCGCGGTGCGGAACAGGCGGTCGGCGGTCGCGTCGTCGATGGCGAGGCCCTGGGCCTCAAGAACGGTGTCGGTCATACGCGCGACAACAAGTTGCTTCAAGCGATAGTTCCAGATTCAACCGTGACGTCCCGCACGTCCGCGCGTCACATACCGCTCGGTTCCCCGCTCACCGGCCCCGGGGAACTAGGCTGGAGCACATGGCAGATCCACTGGTGCTCGGTATCGAGACCTCCTGCGACGAGACCGGCGTCGCGCTGGTCCGCGGAAACGACCTGCTGGTCGACGCGGTGGCCAGCTCGATGGAGGAGCACGCTCGCTACGGCGGCATCATCCCCGAGGTAGCCAGCAGGGCCCACCTCGAGGCGATGATCCCCACGATCCAGAAGGCCCTCGGCGAGGCCGACGTCGACCTGTCCGAGGTCGACGCCATCGCGGTCACCGCCGGGCCCGGGCTCGTCGGGCCGCTCACGATCGGCGCGTCCGCCGCGAAGGCCCTCGCCATCGGGCTGAACAAGCCGCTGTACGGCGTGAACCACGTGATCGGCCACGCGTGCGTGGACCAGCTCGTGGACGGCCCCCTGCCGGAGCGGGCGATGGCGCTCGTGGTGAGCGGCGGGCACAGCTCGCTGCTGCTGGTGGACGACATCGCCACGAACGTCACCGAGCTCGGCTCCACGCTCGACGACGCCGCGGGTGAGGCCTTCGACAAGGTCGGCCGCCTGCTCGGCCTGCCCTACCCCGGCGGCCCGCACATCGACCGCCTCGCGCGCGAGGGCGACCCCACCGCCATTCGGTTCCCGCGCGGCCTCACGGCCGCGAAGGACCAGGCCAAGCACGCCTACGACTTCTCGTTCTCCGGCCTCAAGACGGCGGTGGCCCGCTGGGTCGAGGCCCGCACGGACGCCGGCCAGGAGATCCCGGTGCACGACGTCGCGGCGTCGTTCGCCGAGGCCGTCGCCGACGTGCTCACGGCCAAGACGATCGCCGCCTGCCACCGGCACGGCGTGGACACGCTCGTGGTCGGCGGAGGGTTCTCCGCCAACAGCCAGCTCCGCGACATGGCGGCCAAGCGCTGTGCCGAGGCCGGCATCGACCTGCGCATCCCGCCGATCCGCTACTGCACGGACAACGGCGCGATGATCGCGGCGCTCGGCTCCGCCGTGGTGCGCGCCGGGGTGGCCCCGAGCAACCTCGACATCCCGGTGGACTCGTCGATGCCGCTCACCACGATCACCGTCTGAACCGCGGGCTCGGACGGCAGACAACACCGTCTGAACCTGTCCGGGTAACCGGGCGCTAGATCCAGCCGCGCCTCGCTGCCTCGGCGCCGGCGCGGAACCTGCTGGTCGCCCCGAGCGCGTCCATCAGGTCGCGCAGGCGGCGCCCGAGCGTCCGGACCGAGATGCCCAGCTCGCGGGCGATGACGTCGTCCTTGACCTCCGCCGTCAGCAGGGCGAGCAGCTCCCGCTCCTCCGCCGTCGGCCCGCGGTCGCTCCGCGAGCGCCCCGACACCGGCCGCGGCTCGGGCGCGCCCTCGGAACGCCACTGGCGCAGCGGCTGGGCGCCCTCCCAGTAGCTCTCGAACATCAGGCACAGCGCCTCCACGAGGGGCGGCGACGCCGTGACCAGGGCCTCGGGGGTCTCCTCGGACAGGTTGAGCGACACCAGGGCGAGGCGCCGGTCGATGATCGCGAGCTTGACCGGAACCGTCGCGGTCACCCGGGCCCGCTCCCCCATCGCGACGTCGCGGCGCACCCGGTCCAGCCGGCCCGGCAGGTCGAACGACGCCGCTCCGTAGACGGACCGCCACACCACGCCCCGCGAGATCGCCAGGTCCTCCAGCGAGTCGGTGGGCGTGACCACGTACGGCGGCCGGTCGAAAGCCAGGAACTCCCCCTCCACCTCGTGCCCGAGGCGCCCGTACCAGTCCGCGATGTCGCTGTGCCCGGACACCAGGCGGGTCAGGGTGGGCGCGTCGGAGCCGCGGCGCGCGTCCTCGAACACCGTGGCGAGCTCCGGGATGTGCTCGCGCAACCGGTTGAGGTGCATGGTGTGGCCGTCGGTCAGGGCGCGGAGCGCGCTGCGGGGGTCGACGGCGGCGAAGCCGGCCGTGCCGTCGACGGGCAGCACCAGCCCCAGGTTCTCCAGGCGGTCCAGCCAGGCCGCGGCGACGGGCTGGTCCACCTCCATGGCCGCGGCGAGCTGCGCCACGCTGGCCGATCCGACCGACAGGAGGTGCCGGTAGGCGAGCTCCTGCGCCGGTTCGAGGCCCAGCACGGCGAACAACCCGGAGGCAGTGTTGGCCCGACGTACCATTGCGCGCGCTCCTCGTCCGCGACCGCGCACTCTCGCACGGGCGGTCGCCGATTCTATCAACGTGCATGAAGTTGGCGGGAGGACGTCCGCGCGGTTTCACCCCGGGCGTGGCCCGGACGACGCCCCGCCGCCGGGGGCTCTGGCCCTACGCTGCGTCCCGTGTGGGTCAGAACACTGGAGAAGCTCGAGCCCGTCCCGGTCATCGACACGGCGCGGCGGCTGCGCGACCGCATCGGCGCGCGGTTCCCCGACCGCGGCATCCACCTCGTGGCCCAGGAGCTCGTGGCCCTGACCGAGCAGGTGGCGGACACCTCTGCCGGTACTCGCCGCCGCAGCCGGCTGGTCCAGGCCGGGTCGCGCGTCTTGATCGCCCTCGTGGTGCTGGTGGCGCTGGTCGCGTTCGGCTTCGCCGTCGAGGCCGCGGGCACCGAGGCGCCGGACAACGGCCTGGACTGGCTGCCGCTCATCGAGAGCGCGGTGAACGACATCGTGTTCGTCGCGGTCGCCGTCGTGGTGCTGCACTCGGTGCCGCAGCGGGTGCAGCGCTCCGATCTGCTGGCCAAGCTGCACCGGCTGCGTTCCCTGGCGCACATCATCGACATGCACCAGCTCACCAAGGAGCCGGAGATCCTGCGGGACGCCTTCGCGGGCGAGTCGGAGCACAACGACGTCGACCTGACCCCGGAGCAGATCGAGTACTACCTGGAGTACTGCACCGAGCTGCTGTCGATCGTGGGCAAGGCGGCGGCGCTGTGCGCCGAGGAGTCGCAGGACGACATCGTGCTGAACACGGTCTCGACCATCGAGTCGCTGACGCTCGGCATGGCCCGCAAGGTGTGGCAGAAGATCCTGGTACTCAACGAGGTCAGCCCCACGCCCTGACCTTGCCGGGCCGGGCCGGGCCGGCGTCGCGCCGGACTCAGCCCACCGCGACGGGCCGCGACGGGTCGTTCGACCACTGCGACCACGAGCCCGGGTACAGGGCGGCGTCCACGCCGACGATCGCGAGGGCCGCCACCTCGTGCGACGCCGTGACGCCCGACCCGCAGTAGACGCCGACGGTCCCGCCGTCCGCGACCCCCAGCTCGCCGAAGCGCCGCTTCAGGTCCCCGGTCGGCAGGAACCGGCCGTCCGGCCCCAGGTTCTCGCTGGTCGGTGCGCTGACGGCGCCCGGCACGTGCCCGGCCTGCGGGTCCACGGGCTCCACCTCGCCGCGGTACCGCTCGGCGGCCCGGGCGTCCAGAAGCAGGCCCGCGCCGTCCGCCAGCTCGGCGGCAGCGTCGGCGTCGAGCACGGGCATCCCGCCCGGCTGCACGACGACGTCGCCCGGCTCGGGCGTGACGTCACCCGGTTCGAGGGCGCGGCCCGCTGCCGTCCAGGCGGCGAGGCCGCCGTCGAGGATGCGGACGTCCTCGACGCCGAAGTACCGCAGGAGCCACCAGGCGCGGGCCGCCGACGTGCCGCCCACGGAGTCGTAGACGACGACGCGCGAGCCGGCCGACACGCCCCAGCGACGCGCGGCCTGCTGGAACGCCGACGCCGAGGGCAGCGGGTGCCGCCCGTCGGTGGGCGCCCCGTGCGCGGCCAGCTCGGTGTCCAGGTCCACGTACACGGCGCCCGGGACGTGGGCGGCGCGGTACTGGTCGTGGCCGTCGGTCATGCCGAGCGCCCAGCGGACGTCGAGCACGACGGGCCGCCCCTCGACCGGGTCCGGGGCCGCACTGACCTGCAGGTCGGCGGCCAGCGTGGCGGCGTCGACCAGAACTCGTTCCCTCATGCGGCGTCTCCTGCGGCGTCGTCGGGAGTGTCGGTCGGAGCGTCGACCGGCGACTCCACCGGCGCGTCCGCCGTCGGGTGCTCCACCTCGGACAGGTCCAGGCGCATCGTGTACGCGTCGACGTCCTCGGGCTGGTAGTAGCGCTTGCGCACGCCGAGAATCTGGAAGCCGAAGTCCCGGTACATCTCGATGGCGGGCTGGTTGTCGACCCGCACCTCCAGCAGCACCGCCTCGGCCTTGACCTTGCGGGACCGCTCGATGAGCGCGTCCATGAGCTGCCGCCCCACGCCGTGGCGCTGGACGTCGGGGTCCACGCCGATGGTCATGATCTGCGTGACGTCGCCGTCGAACCACAGCCCCGCGTAGCCGACGACGGGCTGCTCGCCCGCGCGGTCGAGCCGCTCCGGCTCGGCCACGATGTACCAGCGGCCCAGGCCGGCGAGCTCGTCGGCGAGCATGCCGTAGGTCCAGGCGCCCCGGCCGAAGAGCTGCCGTTCGAGCTGCAGCACGCGGTCGAAGTCGGCGTTGCGCAGCGGGCGCAGCCGCACCTCGGTGATCACGCGGCACCGCCCGTGGCGGCGGTGGCCGTGCCGGTCCCGGAGCCGGCGCCCGTGCCGGTCGGAGACCCCGGCTCGTGGACGTCCGGACGCCGCAGGTACAGCGGCTCGGTCGGCAGCTCCTCGCCGGCGGCGCGGCGGACGAGCGCCAGGCGGGCGAGCACGGTCGCGTCGGGGACGAGCGGGGCGTCGTCTGCCACGGGGAGGAACTCGGGGTAGAGCATCGCGCCCTCGCCGACCACGACGGGCAGCGGGGTGTCGCCGCCGTCCGGCGTCGGGAGCTGACCCTGGGCCACGAAGCCGGCCCGGTCGACGTCGGGCCCGGCGGTCCGCTCCACGACGGGAACGCCGTGCGGCCCCTCGTGCGCGACCACGCGGTAGCGCGCCCAGTAGACCTCCTTGCGGCGGGCGTCGGAGGTGGCCAGGATCTCCTGACCCGCGCGCAGCCCGAGGTCGCTGACCGCCTGGACGGCGAGCGCGTCGAGGCTGGGTACGCCCAGCACCGGGATGCCGAGGGAGAGCGCGAGCGTGCGGGCGGTCACCAGCCCGACGCGCAGCCCCGTGAACGGGGCCGGCCCCGTACCGGCGACGACGGCAGTCAGGTCGGCACGCTCGATCCCCGCCTCGTCGAGGACCTCGGAGATCAGGGGCGCGAGCGACTCGGCGTGCCTGCGCCGCTCGTCGGAGGAGCGGGACGCCAGACGCGCGCCTTCCTCGTCGACGAGCGAGACGGCGACGGCTGCTGAGGTATCGAGAGCTAGAACGGCCACGTGACCAGGGTATTACTGACCGACGGCGATGGCGGGAGCCTGTCCGTGTGCACCCTGCCACGATCATTGTCAGAGCGGGCACAGGGAGATCTGGGACCGCGGCCCAATCGGTGGTCAGTTCACGAGGCAGGAGGGCGAGCAGGCGCTCGCGACCTGCAAGCGTCAAGTATGACGCCCGGCCAAGCAGTCGTTCTGACCGCTCGCGTCACACATGCCGGCCGCTGAAGTACCCGCGAGAGCCGATATAAAAACACATCAAAAGGCCTCACCAAAAACCATCAGAAAACCCATTAGCCCGCTCAAGACCGACAGCCAATAGCCACCCCGTCACTGCCATCCGCTAGATTCAGCCGATCAGCCTGCGGTTCACAATTAATGTTGAACAGGTCTCGATTTTAACCGGACATCACGTTAGGCACAAATCCATTGAGGCCTCAGATGCACCAACTAAAATGCAAGTAACGTCACGAACCACCCGACGGCGCGCAGCGCAGCGCACTTTCAGCCCGTGAAAGCAGCTCGCCGAAAGAAAGACGCCGTCCCGCTACGTCTGAAATCAGCCGCTCACGCTGCACCACGCTCATGCGTTGACCAACCATTCGCTCCGCCTGACTAAACGCAGACGCTTGGACCCTACCGACCCGCTCCTCCCACCGAATGTCGGCTAACGATGCGCCCGCCGGATCATGCATCAACTTCGTCCAGCTATTCCCGATCACGGACCGCTCAGCAGGAAACCAAGTCGAGACCCTGCCGAAGAAGTCCGATCCACGCGAACGTAGGGCCTGAATTAGCTCGAACTCACTAGCGACAGCTTTTCTCTTATCTCCATCGCCAGAGACAGCCACCTGCACCCGCCCTTTGGCCATGCGTTCAAGGTCCACCTGGACCGGTTGGTCCGGGAATCTGAAGGAACCTGCACCCGTCGCCCGTAGCCTAGATACGGCATCCGCTAGATAAGCCCACAACGGGTACACGTAGTCCCAGAGTCGAACATCTATGAGCACGCAATCGTCGATAACAATCTCTATCGCGCCTTCAATCAGGTCAGCCTCTTTAGAGTGAGCTTGTCCCGACTCGAAAGAAACGAACACGCCGGGACCTGTCATCAGGTAGCTCTCGACGACAATCATCAGTTAGTAGTTGGGGTAGAACTGGCCGATTTTTCCATTGGTAATTCCCATCGTGTAACTATATCCCCTATAGACGCCTTGCACCTGATATGTTTCATAAATTCCTCGGCTCGAAATCAGTCCGCGATTCTGTTGAGTGACACTACTAATCGCGTCCTCGACGTCTTGGATCGATACGTTCCTCTTGAAGTTCGTCTGGTCTTCCTTATCGGCGCCCTTGCGGTACGACGGGTGGTGACGCTCCAGTATATGTTGCATCCGCTCTTTGGTTAGGCGTAGCTGCTGGCTACCCATCTGGAAGTAGTGCGTTCGCCAACCCTTTAGGGCGCCACCAACACCACCACAGTTCCCGTTGTGAACGAGTGCCGACGCTTCACCGGCCAACACATAGTACGTATGGTCGCCGCGAATGGTGAGGTTGTAGACGACCTCATACTGTCGCGAAACCGCGACGGAGGTGACTTGAACACGGGCTCCAGCACTGGTCCGAAGCCAGTCTCCACTCCGCAGGTCAACCGCATCCACCCAAGCGGACTCGGCAGGAATCCAGAACGGATGCCCATCGGTGGCCACTAGTTCGCTGATCTGCCCGCCACTACCTGAAATCGAGATGGTCACAAGGTTCTTGGCGCCGTCTCCTGAGATCAGTGCAGTCACGTCTCGCGGCCCTACGGCGTTTCCAGTCTCCTCGTCGGCCGCCAGGACCTTGTCGCCAAGCTCGATCTCCTCAATCGGTTTCTTGGATCCGTCTGCCAGCAGAACCAACGTGCCAGGCGCGAAGCTGTTTCCAATCGAGCACGTTTGGGGCGCCCCGCCGATGATCTGCTTGGCCTTCGTGCCGACGCGCGACATGATGCCCCGCGCCCACTTCACGGTCTTGTAGAAGTCGATAGCTCCGTCGATGACCTTGTAGAGGGCCTTAACGGCCTTCAAACCCTTGCCTACGGGCAAAATGCCGATGGCGAGCGAGGCGCAGGAGAGAACATCAGCCCCCAGGCAGCCCATCAGGTCGTTCCACCCGATGAATTCCTTCAGTGCCTCCCATCCCAGCTCCATGGCCACGGCGGTCACGGAGCTGTTCAGGATCCGCTGAGCACGCGCCTGCTCGTCCTCTGTTGGCCCATCGGTCGGGTCACCCGGGTCGTTGACGCGGGGTGGCACAGGCCCCTCACCCGGGCTGTCACCTGGCGTGAACGAGTCGGCCCCGCCCCCTTCATAACCAGTATTTACCGGACCAACCTGCGACCACCCGTCGCCGAAGTCGCAGTAAGCACCCTCAAGCATTGGGCTACCACTCGGGCAGAGTCCCGTGGGGTCGGACAGCGTTGCCGGGTTGTTGTTCGCGTACGAGTACCCGTGAACCTGCTGGGGATCAGACAGATCCATGACCGGGTCGAGGCTGATGAACCTGCCCAGAGCCGGGTCGTACTCGCGCGCGCCCAGCGACACGAGTCCAGTGGTCTCCGTGTCGTCGTACCCGCCGACGAACCCTCGGGAGCCGGCCCATTCCGTCGGCGCGGTCCCACGCACCTCACCGAAGGGCGTGGTCCGGCGCTGCGTGATCGACATGTCAGATGCCTTCACGCTCAGCTGCCCGGTGCCGTGATGGTCGGCCAGGTTGAAGGTAACTGCGCCGGTGTCGTCGATGATGGCCATGTGCCCGCCACCGAGATCCACGTAGCGGGTCGCCTTGGCGATCGTGGGTTCCGCGGACGTGACCGTGATCTCGGTGTGGCCGAGGTACAGCGTCGTGCTGGTGCTGCCATCTGCGCTGGTGTTGCGGGCGAGCAGCCGGTTCCCGTCGGCGTCGTACACGTACTCGGCACCCGAGGCATCCGCGTTCTCGACCGACTCGACGCGGCTCTCAGGGGACCACGTCAGGTTCTGGGTGTCGCCTCCGATCTGCCGCGAAGTGGTGCGTCCGACCGCGTCATACGTGTAGTTCTCCACCGAGTCGACGTTCGAGCCGGGGGCAGTGGTCGTCTGGTTGACCGTCGTGGTCGTGTGCGGCTGCGTGGCGGAGTACCCGTAGGTGCGGGTCACCGACTCGCCACCACCAATGCTGTTCTGAACCTCGGTCTGCCGCGAGCCGACCAGGTCGTAGGTGTACTCGTGCCAGTACGGCGCGACTCCCCCAACAGCGCCCGCGTCCGATGCAGCCTGACCGGTCGCGGCGCACTCGCCGCTCCCCTGGGTCCAGGCATCCACCATGCGCGCCAGGTAGTCGTAGTCGAAGCACTGCACGTCGGTCCCGGTCCGGGACACGTCCGCCAGCGACAGGACATTCCCGGCCTCGTCGTACGTGTAGGTCTCCGAGCGATCGATCCCGGGCTGCATCAGGCGGTCGGCCTGGTATTCGATGAGCCGACCAGTTCCGCGCTCATAGGTGTTCACCGCGTGCAGCGAACCTGAGACGCCGGCGACCATGTCGAGCTGCGTGAGCTTGCCGACATAGTCGTACGTCGCGTCCGCACGCAGCCCGTTCGGTCCCGTCGTGGCCGTGACCCAGCCAGTGTCGGGGTCGGCCTCGAAGCCCACCGTCTGGCCAGGCAACGAACCGGCGGCCGGCATGCCCATGGCCTGAACGCTGCCGTCGACGGCATAGCTGGTCGTCGTGAGGTAGGTCCCCTGCAACTTGCCCTCGGAGCTCGGGATCGTCACCGCGGTCCGCGTGGGTCGATACAGCCGGTCATAGCCGGCCACCTGGGTGACATAGCTGCCGCCCGCTTCGAAACGCGTCGTCTTCGCGAGCTGTCCCTTGCCTCCGGTGACCGTGTCGTAGGTCCACGACGCACGCAGCGTGCCCGTCGACGATCCTTCGCGCAGCTCGGTCTTGCGGCCCAGGCCGTCGTAGGAATAGGCGAGCGTCTCGTTCTCGGCGTTCGTCGTGGTGCGGAGCTGACCGAAGTCGTCGTAGGTGCTGGTCGTGGTCCCGGCGTCGGGATCGCTCGCGGCCGTCTGACGCCCGCGCTGGTCGAACGTGTAGGACCACGTGTTCCCGGCAGGGTCGACGACGGTCTTGAGCTCGCCGCGGCCCGTGTACGTGTAGCGGGTGCGGTCGAACCCTGTCGTGGCGTTCGGATCCACGTTGGTGCGGGAGTGGTGCTGCCGCAGCTCAGTGCTCTGCCCGCGTGCGTCAGTCAGCGTCGTGGTCGGAGTCGCTCCTACCGCCGGGATCACCGTCGTGCGGTCGCCGCCGTAGATCGTCCGTGTCGTGGACAGTACGGGCTGACCGTCGTCATCCCCCACCATCAGCTTGGATTGGGTCGGTCGTCCAAGGCCGTCGTACTCGGTACGGACCTGGGAATCGACGACCGACTCGCTCCAGGCGTCGAACAACGTCCCCGGGTTCGCGCTCGTCGAGTAGTACGGGTTGTAGGCCGTGTGCACCAGTCCGCGACCGTCGTAGAACGTGTCGGTCAGGATCGTCCCGCCCGAGACGCCAGGTTCCTGGGTCTGGATCGGCCGGAGCAGGCCGTCATAGAAGGTGTACGACGTGCGCACGTCCCCGTCGTCGTTCAGGGTTGCGGTGCCCACACGAACCGGCAAGCCCTCCGTGATCCGGTACGTGAACTCGGTGGATGGTGTCTGCGTGCTGACCCGGTCTGCCAACCAGATCTTGCTCGTCCGCCCGAGCGCGTCGTACGCCACCTTGGTGGAGTAGTCGTTCGCGTCCTTGACGATGGTCGGCACACCGCGCACGGGATCCAACGTGGTGGTCGTCGACAGCGCGGACGAGGCCGTCCCGGCCGTGGCCGGCGGCGTCTTCTCGGTCATCGTCGTGGCGAAACCTGTGGCAGGTGTGTAGGTCGTCGTGGTCGTCGACGCCTCCGACCGTGCAGTACGCGTCAGAGCACCAGCCGAAGTTTCCAGTACGTCTGCTGCCACCTCGGTGACGGTCAGGACGCGCCCGTACGTGTCGTACGTCGTACCCGTCTCGATCCGCTTGGCCGTCGTTCCGTTGTATCCAGCCAGGTCCGCCACCCGAGTGGGGCGACCGATAGTCGGGGCTGTGGCGTAGTCACCGCCGTCATAGGCGTATCGCACGTCGGAGATCACGTCGCCGGCAGCACGGTTGGGCGTGACCGCGCAACCGACGGCCCACGTCTGCTGCCGTGCGTGCAGACCAAGAATGTTCTTGGTCGTGTTCGTCGCGTAGTCCGTCGTGACGCATCGGTCATCAGCGGTGGTAGCAGTGTTGCCCTTGTCGCTCAGCTGAGTGACACGGCCCGCGACCTGGTCGTAGGTGTTGGACTGCTCGGTCGTGCGCCAGGACGAACCTGCGCCGTTGTCGAGGCTGGTCCAGGTCTTGGTGCTCGCCGCGCGGGAGAAGCCGGCGCGGATCGTTCCCCATTCGCGCTGGCTGACCGCAGTCTGGTACCACCAGGGACGGTTCACCGTCTTGGACAGCACCTTCCCGCCGGGGCCGGAGAACGTCGCCGACTTGTACGAGAAGCCCGCGTGCTGCGCGGAGTCGGTGATCGGGTCGCCCTCGCCGCTGCCGAGCGTCACCGACACCGACTTGGTAGCAGTCCCTTCCCGGTTGCTGCGGTCGCCGTTCATGCCCCGAAGGAACCACTGCTCGGACTGACTCTTCGGCTCGTTCGGAGCACCAGTCGTCACCCGCACGTGACCGTAGCCACGCCAGTCGGACCAGGTCTTCTCCTCGTCCGGAACCATGCCGGTCGACTCGTCCCAGTGCCAGGCAGCACCGTCGAGGTACTCGTAGCTCGTCACCGCGTCCGGCGCGCTGTGCTCGCCACCGGTGCGGTCAGTCGTGGTCACGCTCTCGACCACGTACTTGTTGAACCAGTCGGTGACCGCGGGCAGTACCTCACCCATGGACCGGACCTGAGGAAAGCACCGGGTCGTGTTGTCGTTCGCCGACGGCAACGAGCCCTCGACGCACGCCGGGGCCGAGTACTTCACATCGACCTGACCACCGGTCTCGTCGACGATCGTGGCGAGACGTTCTTTGATGAACGGGGCCTGGCCGTCGCCGGTCTTGTCCAGCCGGTTCGGCCGCTGGGCGTATTCGAACCGCACCGCGGGCAGGCTGATCGAAGCCGCGCCCTCGGGCCCGGTGTTGCCCGTGCGCGTGATGGCGGCCAGCTCGAGCTGGTAGTCGGTGTCGGCGGTACCCCACTTGTGGGTGAGGGCCCAGGAGTCAACGCTCTTCCATGCCGCATCGACAAAGACACTCGTCGCGATTCCGGTCATGCGGTTGCGCGTCCAGAACGACGGGGACGTCCGACCCTGGTCACAGGTCGAACCGCTGACACAGTTCAAGTCCCAAGGCGTGTCGTACCACCCCGACGGCTGAGTGTTGATATCCGTGCACTGAGCCCCGCCCGGCGTGTCCGTGAGGCAGCGCTGTCCGTAGGTGAATGCCACACGCCCCAATGGCTGCGCAGCGCCGGCACCGACCAGATCGTCACCGCGGAGCCCGTAGTCGATCCTGGCCAGAGTCCCGCCACGCGTGTAACCCGTCGCGGAGGCGGGGTTACCCAGGCGACCGTAATAGTTGGTCTCCTTGGTGTAGTGGTAGGTGATCACATTTCCGGCGGCATCAATGGCGTAGTCGAGGTTCCATCGCCACGCCTGGGTGCACCACTTGCCGGCGTTGGTGTTGCAGGGATCGCCGGTGTTGTCGCCCACCACCGGTGCCGTCCACGCCGAGTTCGTGACCGGGTCTCCGGTCTCCCACCCCGGCAGTCGCTGGTAGCCGAAGTAGTACTTCGTGCCGTTCGGGGTAGTCACCTCCCAGTACTCGCCGTCTGCGTCGCCGTTGGATCGCGCGGTGTCCTTCAGCCGCTTGATCTTCGTGCCGTCATCCGTGGACAGACGCCATGTGTCAGTCCCGGCGGGGACCAGCTCGCCGGCGGCACCATTGAACGAGATGAACGCGTTGTCGTAGTCCCAGCAGAGGTCACCGATCGGGTTTCCGGCGTCATTCTTCACATCGTCCAGCGCACACGACTTGTACTTGCGCTCGATGTATCCAGGCCACAGGTCGAAGCCGTCGCCGACCAGAGACGCCTGGTTGTTCGTGCCCCCGGTGCGACCGTCGATCCCGCCGGACGAGTACGACAGGCCCAGGCTAGGAACGAGGCTCCCCGGTACGTCAGGGGTGTTGATCGGGTAGGACCAGGAGAATGCGCCGGACCGGAGGTCGGTGGACCACGTGTTCGACGGAGAAAGGGGGCTCGCGCCGAAGTTGCCCGAGTCCGAGGACACATCCGCAGTGACCATCAGCACCGTCGCACTGCCGTCCCCGGGCACCGCGATATCCCGAGCAACGAGGGTGTCCGTGGCGGTCTCGTTGGTAGCAGCGACCGGCGTGGTCCGCAGGCATTCAGCCTTCTCGGGCGCCGTCAGGGCGCAGCCCGGAACCTGGACCAGCGTCAGCCGGTCGTCGTACGAACCGCCAAAGGCGCCGGCGAACTGCGAGTAGTCGATCTCGACGTCGACGACCGACGGCTTGGTGACGGCGGCGCCCGCAACCCGTTGCCCCAGTGTGGAACGGATACCGTCCGCTGTGGACAGCCCGAGGAGAAGGCTGCGGTTCACACCCGCCGAGTTCTCCGCTGCCTGGGGCTCCACCTGGACGACCACCTCGTCGACCGAGGTGTCCTCGGCCTGCGCGATCGTCACCGGCAGGCTTCCCACCGAGGTCCGCTTCTCGTCAGCGTCCGCATCGACCACCGGAACCGTGGCGCTGCCGCTCTCGGGCCACGTCACGTCCGGGATCTCCGGGTTTGCAGCAGGCTTGATCGGATCGGCCTTCGACCCTGCCGCGTCCGCACCCTTGACGTCGACGCCGAGCTCGGGAGCAGCGATCTCGCTGTCCACGGCGGCAGCTGAGCTACCTACCGCCACGAGCGGCCCGGCGACCAGGGCGCCCGCCAACAAGAACGCGGCCCCCTGCCACACCGTTCGCGCCCGACGCGTCATTCCCTGCATGATCGCTCCACCCTGGATGCTGTTCCCTGCGGTCTGCTCGCCCTGTGCCCGTCCGCGGATCATCGAAGTGCTCCTGGAACCTCGGTCGACAGTCCCGAGGTGGCCGTCGACAGCTGATCGATCTGGCTCTCGCTCAGCGCTCCGCGGAACACCCATGCGTCGTCGATCAAGCCTGGCCAGTAGTTCTCCCACACGCCGTCGCTCAGTCCGCGACCCACGTTGAACCGGCGCACCGACTCGAACGAGGCCGTACCCGTCGACCGGTTCTCGTCCGCAGCGGCACCGCCGACATAGAGCGTCGCTGTACGAGTCGGAGCGTCGTAGACCACTGCCAGATGCGTCCAGTCAGTCCCGAACGGCTGGTTCTCATTGCGGACGATCACCCGGGGCGAGGAGACTGTGTTGCCCTCTCGGACGACCAACTCCCAGCGGACCACGTCTTCTTGCTCGGGCGACTTGTAGCCCACGGCCCGAACCTGGATCGCTTCCTCCACCGAGCCGGTCCAGCTGAGGGCCGTCGCGGAACCGCCCTCCGGGAGAACACCCGCGGTCCGCACAAAAGCGCTCAAAGTGAAGCTGTCGGTCGGCTTCAGCGAGCTCAGAGCATCCAGGCCGGTAGCGCCGTACCCGCCCTGACCGTCCAGCTTCAACCCAAAGGTGTCGACGTTCGCCTCGAGCGACTGTTCGGCCCCGGTGGCTGGCAGCGTCAGGACCAACGGGTCACCCTCGGCAGCTGTCTTCGTCGTCGCCACATTGTCGAACCCGACCGTCGGGTCGAACTGTGCGTCCTCAAAGTTCCAACGAGCGACGACGGCCGGCGGAATGTACGAGAGCTTGGCCGCCTCGGTCTCCGTGACGACCCGGTCGTAGGTACGCACCTGATCGATCTGGCCGTCGAAGTTGCTGAGTGCATCAGGCCCGTACTTCCCCGCGCCGATGTAGACATCGCCGGTGGCATTCCACGGGCTGCCCCAGTCCGCCTCGGACTTGATGCCGTTCACGTAAAGGATCAGCTTGTCCCTGTAGGCGTCGTAAACACCCAGGAGATGGGTCCACTTGCCGGCCTGGTACGGCTGGTTGGACGTGACCCTCACGTTCGCGCCACTGGCCGTGTCAGTCTCGTGAGTTCCGAAGTTCCATCCGCCCTGAGCGGCGGAGTAGTAGAGCATGAAACCTTGCTTGAGCGCTCCTGCCTGAGCGGCCACCATCTGCACACCGGTCGGAGTGCTAGAGCGCGGTTTGACCCACGCCTCAACGGCGAAGTGCGTGGACGTATTCACCCGACCGGTAGTCGAAAACGCATAGTCGCCATCACCGTCGACCTGGAGCAATGAATCCTGGAGGCTGGCGTCCGACCCCGGATCGGTCACTGATGCATTGCCACCAGTCGTGTAGCTGGTGGGAACTGGTTCACCCTCGACCGGCTCGTCGAAGGTCCAGTTGCCGACTTGATCACGCCCGGGTGCGACCCAGAATGTATATGTTGTCTGCGCATCGTTGTTTGCCCCGTCAATCGCCTTCGCGACCAGCTGATGGGGACCGGACTCGAGGGGCAGATAAGCGATCTTGAGGGTGGAACCCTCGACCGTCTTGTACGGGTCGTCATTGAAGTGATACTGGTAACGGACCACATCATGGCTCGGCGATTCAACAGTGAACCACCCGTACTCCCCCACTCCGTCGTTGGGCATGGCATTCGGGTCGCTCGGATCTGGCTCCGGATATTCCGGTGCCGTGATCACGGGTGGGGCAGGCATGGAAGTGTCGTAGACAAACTGGCACCGCTCCGACCAGGCAGAGTACCGGTGGCCGTCGTACACGCGGACCGACCACTGGATCCGCGCGTTCTGCGGCATGTTGGTCGGCATCGAGAGCGCGAAGGGCGACTGCTTCACCTTCTCGACCGTCGTCCCGGTCCAGAACTGGGTCCCGTCGGCCCGCTCAAGCCGGTACTGCAAGGTGATTCGCTCCGACGGGTCCGGGTCGGTGGCGTACGCCACCCGCATCAGCCCCAGCTTGCCTGTTCGCAACGGGGTATCGATCGAGGACCCGCTGCACGACCCGCCGAACGTCAGAGCCATGTGACCGAGCTTCACCACGTTCGGCGTGCTGTTGTAGGTCACCCGAAGAAATCCCATCTGGGAGAACTTCTTCCAGTAGTCCTTGTCCGTCTCCGAACCAGCCCGCATGCCGAACGCGACCGACTTGCTCGTCCCGTTGTCGGCCACCCGCTGCATGTAGGACGTCAGCCCGAACTCCGCATCGGCGGCCGGTTTGCACCCGCTCTGGGACCCGCCATAGCTGAAGGTCGCCGAGCCGACCTCCTCCGTCCAGAAGCCTGAGGCCGTCTGGGTGTTCCACGTCGTGGCGCTGTTGATCGCCTTGGTACGCCACAGGTCCACCCGATGGTCCTCACAGACCGCCGAATGCGTGTTCCGAACCACGAACTCCGCGTCGAGGATCTCCTTGCCCAGGAAGGCGGCGGTATCGAACTGGTAGATCAACCGGTAGGTCGACCCGTCGGGGCAGTTCGCCCAGCCCGCGCATGTCCCGAGGCCGGCCGTCGAGTCGCCCTTGAACAACCAGTACGACTGGGTGGGCCAGACCTTGTTCGGGCTTGTCCAACCACCTGCTCGCGGCGTCTTGACCTGAGGGTCGATCACGACAGGGAACGTCGTGTCGGGCGACGACAGCATTTCTTGGTCCGGCGTCAGCGTCAGCGCGTTCCCATCCGGAGACACGGTGACGCCCACGGGCGCGACATCGGCCGCCGGCGCATCGTCGGTCTCCGTGGCAGCCAGAGCAGTGCGAGAGGCACTTCCCTTGGCGCCCGCGTCCGCCACGGGAACGGTCGACCACATCGATGCCGGAGCGGCCTCGAACACCAAGGCGTCCGACGCGGTGTCCCGGACCTCCAGGACACTGTTCTCCGTCACGTCGACCTCGAGTCCCTGCGTCTCCATCTCGAAGGTCACGGCGTCAAGCTCGGGCGATGCTGCCGCTTCCGCGGTCTTGACGACCAGGGACGACGAGAAGCCGTCCGGGACCGCCGTCATCCGCAGGTCCACCCCGGCGAGCACTTCGCCATAGGTCGCCGTGTCGCCATCGAGCACCGGCTCCGGCAGCGGCGCCGGCCACGTCCATTCCAGCACCCGCCCGGCACGGGTCATCTGGACCAGCGGATCGTCGCCGCCGCCAGAGAACTCGACGTCGACGGTCGAGGCCACGGGCGCGACCACACCGCTCGGTGCCTCGACGAGGTCGAGGTCCAGCTCGGCCCATCCGTCCTCGGTACGAGTCCACTTGGGAGAGACGAACTCGCGAGCCTCGATCGACCCGTCGGGCAGAGCCCAGAACTCACGAGTCTCACCCCGCTTGGCAACGACCTCGACCGGTGCGCCCGTCTGCGCTGCCTCAGCAAGTGCCTCGGCCTCCGCCGACGTGGCCTCCTCCAGCGGTTCGGTGCCCTCCAGGCCGCTGCCCGACTCGATGATCGCGTCCGCAGGCACGTCGTCGTCGACCGCGGCAACTGCACTCGCGGTCGCACCCTCGTCGAGAGCTGACGCCACCGAAACCGGTACCGAGTAACCACCTGCCAACGACAGCAGAGCCGTCGTGCTGACGAGCACCCGCGCCAGCGGCGCTCCCGGCGCACCAAGCCACCTCAAGGCCGACACCATCACGTTCCCTCCCTGGTAGACGCCGTGGTCAGCGACTACCGAGAGGTGAACTTAGACGAAAAAACGTGCCCAAGGTAACGTTTTGTACCGAAATAGCGGGTGATATTTACAAGTAGTGGGTGATATTTGACCCACCGGGTGCGTCAGCCCAGCAACGCCCCGAGGTCCACACCGACCCACCGCGGGCCGATCGCGCGGATCGTTACCTTGCGCGTCCCCGCCTCCGGGTCCTCGGCCGGCTCCACGCCCGGGTCGAACGCCGGTGCAGCGCCCCGCGGCCGCTCCAGGTCGATCTCCAGGCGGTCGTCGGCGAGCGTCTCGGCCAGGCCGCGCCCCCACTCCACGACCGTCACGGAGTCCTCCAGGGAGGAGTCAAGGTCGAGCGCGTCGAGCTCGCCCAGCCCGCCGAGGCGGTAGGCGTCGACGTGCACCAGTCCGGGGCCGCGCGTGCCGTCCTCGCGCGGCAGGGGCGGGTGCTCGCGCGCCACGATGAAGGTGGGCGACGCCACCTGCCCGCGCACGTTCAGCGCCGCTCCGATGCCCTGGGTCAGGGTCGTCTTGCCCGCGCCGAGGTCGCCGGTGAGGATCACCAGGTCCCCGGAGCGCAGCACCCCGGCGAGCGCTGCCCCGAAGGCGCGCGTCGTATCGGCGTCGGGCAGCTCGATGACCACCGCCTCCGACGTCGAGATGTCGCCCGGTCCGTTCACTGCCCCGCTCACGCGGTCTCCCTTCCTGCCGTGCCCGCGTACACGCGGGGCACACGCGCGCCGAGGCGCGTCACGATCTCGTAGCTGATGGTGCCGGCGGCCTGAGCCCAGTCCTCGGCATTGGGCGCTCCGGCACGGGCCAGCCCGTCCGACGCCCCGAACAATGTGACCACGTCGCCGGCCTGCTCCGACGCGTACGGGCCGAGGTCGAGCATGATCTGGTCCATGCAGACCCGGCCCGCGACGCGCAGCACGCGGGCGGTGCCGAGGCCGGTCGCGGGTGCGGCGACGTCGTCCACACCACCGCCCACCAGGACCGGACCGCCCGGGCCGAGCGAACCGCCGGAAGCGTGCCGCGGGATCCCGTCCGAGTAGCCCAGCGGCACGACGCCGAGCACCGTGTCCTGCGGCGTGACGTAGAAGTGCCCGTAGGAGACGCCGTGGCCGGCCGGCACGCGCTTGACCGTGGCGAGCCGCGCCTCCAGCGTCATCGCCGGCCGCAGGCCGTAGTCGCCCGGCACGCCGAGCTGCGGCACCGGCGAGAGGCCGTAGACGGCGATCCCCGGGCGCACCAGGTCGTAGTGCGACGCCGGGTTGGTCAGGGTCGCCGCGGAGTTGGCGATGTGCCGCACCTCGAGGTCGATCCCGGCCGCCTCGACGGTTCGGACCGCCTCGTCGAAGACGTGGGTCTGCATCTTCACCGACGGGTCGTCGGGCTCGTCCGCGAGCGCGAAGTGCGACATGACGCCGACGACGGCGAGCGCGCCCTCCGCCTGCAGCGCCTGCGCGCGGTCGAGGACGGCCGGCAGGTCGTCGGGCATGATCCCGTTGCGGCCCAGCCCGGTGTCGACCTTGAGGTGCACGCGGGCGGTGCGGCCCGCGACGCGGGCGCCGTCGGCCACCTCGTCGAGAGCCCAGGCCGCGGCCACGGCGACGTCGATGTCGTCGCGGACCAGGTCGGCCAGGGGGGCGCCGGGCGCGTAGAGCCAGGTCAGGATGCGCGGGTCGGGTCCGACGGCGGCGCGGATCGCGAGCGCCTCCGTGCTCTGCGCCGCCCCCAGCCAGGTCGCGCCGCCCGCGAGCGCCGCCCGGGCCGCGGGGGCCAGGCCGTGCCCGTACGCGTCGGCCTTGACGACGGCCATGACCTGGGCGGTCGGGGCAGTCGTCCGCAGGGCGCGCACGTTGTCGCGGATCGCGTCGAGGTCGACGACCGCGCGGGCGGGATAGTCGGGGGCGGTACTCATCGCACCGATTCTTGCACCTGTCAGATCCTGGCGGACGTGGGGGAGGGGGGGGGGTCCCCCGGGAGCCCGAAAACCGCCAACATCCCAGGGGTCGCGGAGGGCACGCCCCCTTACCCCCCAAGACGAGCGAGAAAAA
>NZ_JBHWLR010000010.1:117699-127541 GCF_042731755.1 Promicromonospora sp. NPDC059942 | reverse complement strand
GGGGGGCCGTATCGCACAGATTCTTGCACCTGTCAGATCCTGGCGGACGTGTCAGACGCTCAGGTCCCTCAGGGGACCTGAGCGTCTGACACGTTCGGGGATGTCCGGGAGGCCCATTCGCTGAGCAACCGGCGGGACTCGAAGCGGCGCGGCAGGCCGGACAGCGGGTCCGTGAGCTCCAGGGAGCGGGACAGGAGCTGGAGGGGCCGGTCGAAGTCGTCGGGGTCGGTGGCGCGCAGCTCGGGCCAGAACGGGTCGTGCAGGATCGGCAGGCCGAGCGACGCCATGTGCAGCCGGAGCTGGTGCGTCTTGCCGGTGTGCGGCTCCAGGCGGTACAGCCCGAGGCCCCGGGTCTCGTCGACGGCGGAGAGTGTGATCAGCGACTCGGCGTTCGGCTCCCCCGGCACCTCCTCGGCGCGCGTGACGCCGCGCCGCTTCACGATGCGGCTGCGCAGGGTGACGGGCTCGCCCAGGGCCAGGCGCCCGTCGGACGGCGGCAGCGGCGCCACCGCCTCGTACACCTTGCGCACCTCGCGGCGGGCGAACGCCTCCTGGTATGCGCCTCGCACCTCGGGCCGCACCGTGAGCACGAGCACGCCGGCGGTGCCGCGGTCGAGCCGGTGGGCCGGGGAGAGCTCGGGCAGGTCGAGGGCGACCCGGAGCCGCACGAGCGCCGTCTCCCGCACCCACCGACCGCGCGGCATCGTCGCCAGGAAGTGCGGCTTGTCCACGACCAGCAGGTTCTCGTCCCGGTGGAGCACCTCGGGCTCGAACGGGATGCGGTCCTCGTGGGCGGGCGGGTCGCGGTACAGGTAGAGGAACCCGCGCGGCTCGTACGGCGTCGTCGGCGTGAGGGGTTCGCCGTGCCCCGTCACGACCTCGCCCAGGGCGAGCTTCTCGAACAGCCGGTCCGCGTCGTCGCGGAACCTGTCCAGCAGGTAGTCGAGCGCGTACGGGAACCGCACGACGACGTCGGGGTCGTGCGGCAGCACGATCCGCGTGGGGTTGAGCCCGTCCCGCACGGGCAGCGGAGGCCGGTGCTTGGCGGGGCCGGGCGTGCGCTTCACGCCGTCAACCTAACCCGCGCCGCCGCCCAGAGCATCACAGTCGTAGATGTCAGGTTGCCCATCACCAATAGTTGCCTAGCCTTGTCGTAGTGCTTGAGCCCCGATGGGCGGACGGACGTCTCGACGTACAGAAATGTCGACAGGTACGGTATACCTGTCGACATTTTGGTACGGAGGCACGATGACTGCCACACGACGAGTCCTGATCCGGCCCGGGTCCACCGCCGGCGGCAGCGCACCGTCCCGGCGCGCCGTCGAGAAGCTGGCTGCGTCCGGCGAATACGAACGGATCGCACCAGGCGCCTACGTCCCGACCGGCGCCGTGGACGACACCGTCGCAGCGTGGCTAGCCCTCACCACCCGGCGCCCGGACGTCACGATCTGCCTGATGAGCGCTGCCGGCATCCACGATCTGACGGACGAGATCCCGACGTCGAGCCACCTGGCGCTGCCCCGCCCCGCCCGGGCCCTGAGGACCGAGTTCGCCCCGGTCACCTGGCACTTCTTCGCCAAGGCCACGTTCGACGTCGGGCGTGAGACCTACCCGTTGCCCGGCGGGCTGTCGATCGGCCTGTACGGCGCGGAGCGCACGATCATCGACCTGTTCCGCCTGCGCCATGCCTACGGCGAGGACCTCGCGGTGGGCGCGCTCAAGGCGTGGCTGGGACGCCGGACGAGCCGACCAGGGAGCCTCCTGGCGATGGCGGAGAGGTTCCCCACGGCCCGCCCCGAGATTCGCCGCGTCCTGGAGGTGCTGCTGTGAACCGCGCGGTCCGACGGGGCACACCCGAGGCCGACGCGACGCTCGCGCTCCGCACGCTTGCTCGCGGCGAGGGCAGGGACGTCCAGGAGCTGCAGACGCTGTATGCGCTCGAGTGCCTGCTCGCGCGGATGGCATTGTCCGAGTTCCGGGACGACTTCGTACTGAAGGGCGGTGCGTTGCTCGCCGCCTACGCGCTCCGCCGCCCGACGAAGGACCTCGATCTGAGTGCGACCCGGCTCGCCAACGACATCGCCAGCGTGACCGAACGGCTCAGGACGATCTGCGAGATCCCGCTCCCGGACGGCGTCTCGTTCGACGTCATGTCGATCAGTGCGAGCGAGATCCGGGACGAGGACCAGTACACCGGGGTACGGCTGAGGATCTCCGGCGCGCTCGGGACCGCGCGCCTGCGGATCGGCATCGACGTGAGCTTCGGCGATCCCATCTGGCCCGCACCGAAGCTCGTACAGGTGCCGAGGCTGCTCAACTCCGACACCGACCCGGTGCTCGTGCTCGGCTATCCGCTCACCATGGTGCTCGCGGAGAAGATCGTGACGGCGGTCGAACGCGGTGAGGCCAACACTCGCTGGCGCGACTTCGCCGACGTGCACGCCATCTCTCGTCAGCACCGGCTGGACCAGGAGACCCTCAGGTCATCCATCCGCGAGGTCGCGCAGTACCGCGAGGTGGAGCTGCTCCCGCTCGCCGCTGCGGTGGGCGGCCTCGCCGCCGTCGGTCAGGAGCGGTGGACCCGCTGGGTTCGCCGGGTCGAGAGAACCGACCTCCCGGAGAGCCTCTCGGAGCTGCTCGGATCGGTGGCGCGTTTCGCCGATCCCCTGATCATCGGACCTGACCACCCGGCCACGTGGTCGCCGGACGAACAACGATGGATCGAAAGCGTCGGCGCCAGGACCCTGCCCTGACGGGTCCAGGGGCGCCGCAGGGTTCCGTTGACCCGGACAACGGGTGGAAGATGTCCGGGTGACCCTCTACGACATTCCCTTCCACACGATGGACGGCACCGAGATCTCGCTGGCCGACCACAAGGAGGACGTCGTCCTCGTGGTGAACGTGGCCTCGCGGTGCGGCCTGGCCCCGCAGTACGAGACCCTCGAGAAGCTGCAGAAGAAGTACCAGGACCGGGGTTTCACGGTGCTGGGCTTCCCCAGCAACCAGTTCCTGCAGGAGCTGAGCTCGAACGAGAAGATCGCCGAGTTCTGCTCCATGACGTATGGCGTCACCTTCCCCGTGCTCGACAAGATCCGGCTGAACGGGCGCCACGCGCACCCGCTCTACGTCGAGCTCAAGAAGACGGAGGACGCCACGGGGCACTCGGGCAAGATCCGCTGGAACTTCGAGAAGTTCCTGGTGCTGCCCGGCGGCGACGTGCGTCGCTACGCGCCGAAGACCCTGCCGGACGACCCGGCGATCATCGACGAGATCGAGGCGCACCTGCCCCGCTGACCGGCCTCACGAGCTCTCGCCCGCCGCGAGCGTGAGCCGCATCGCGACCGGCACCACGTCCGAGGCGTCCCCGAGCCAACCGGTCCAGACCCTGGTCAGGCCCAGCTCCCGTCCCGGTTCCGGCTCCACCGGCGTCAGCCGGTACCGGGTCACGAGCGGCAGCGCCGTGAGCTCGTTGACCGTCAGTATCTCGATGACCAGCACGTCCACCCGGTCCAGGCCGAAGGCGAGCCAGTCCTGTTCCACCCGCAGCGAGAGCGTGTCGAGCGCCGAGAGGCGGGACATCACCGCGCTGAATGCTGTGTTCGTCATGCACCCTTGACGCGCGAACCGCACCGAGGTCACAGCACTTCGGGAAAATGTTGCACGGCAATTTTCGCCCGCTCCCGTGCAGGTCCGGGACGCAAATCTCAGCGGTGGTGCCCGGGGTGAAGTGGAGCCGTACTCTGGGGCAATGGTCGAGAACCGGTTCCGGCAGGCCACGCCCGAGGATGCGCAGGCGCTCCTGGACGTGGAGCGCGCCGCTGGGATCGCGGCGCTGGGCCACATCTTCCCGCCGGGCATGTACCCGTTCCCGTCCGACGAGGTGCTGGCCAAGTGGCAGGCGGCGCTCGTCGAGCCGGGCGTCCGCGTCCACGTCCTGGACGACGCCGACCGTGCCCGCCTGGCCTGCTTCGTCGCCCACGACGAGCGACTGCTGCGGCACCTCGCGGTGCACCCCTCGCACTGGGGCAGTGGCCTGGCCCGGGCCGCCATGGACGTGGCGGTCGCCGAGATGGACGACCCCCGGCTGTGGTGCCTCGCCGACAACGACCAGGCGATCGGCTTCTACGAGCACCTCGGCTGGCACCGCACGGGCCGCCGCAAGACCTCGGACTACGCGCCGTTCCCGGACGAGATCGAGATGGTCCTGCCCCACGACTGACGCGGGACTACAGCTCCACCAGCCCCGCCCGGTAGCCCAGCACCACGGCCTGCGTCCGGTCGCGCGCCTGCAGCTTGGCCAGCACGGACGCCACGTGCGTGCGCACCGTCTCGACGCCGACCACGAGCGCCGTCGCGATCTCCGCGTTCGTCATGCCCTGCGCCACCAGCGCCAGCACCTCCCGCTCGCGCGGCGTCAGCGTAGGCGCGCCCGCCGTCGCGCGCGGGCGCGTGCGCACCAGGTCGCGCAGTGCCTGCGGGTACAGCAGGCTCTGCCCGACGGCGACGGTGCGGACCGCCTGCACCATCTCGTCGGCCCCGGCGCGCTTGAGCAGGAACCCCGACGCGCCGGCCGTGAGCGCGTCGAGCACGTAGCCGTCGTGCTCGAACGTGGTCACCACGAGCACCCGGGGCGGCTGCGGCAGCCGGAGCACCAGCTCGGTCGCGCGCAGGCCGTCGACGCCCGGCATCCGCACGTCCATGCAGACGACGTCGGGCCGCAGGCTCCGCGCGAGCTCGACCGCCCGCGCGCCGTCGCCCGCCTCCCCCACCACCTCCAGGTCGGGCTCGGCGTCCAGGATGAGGCGCAGGCCGCTGCGGACGAGCGGCTCATCGTCGGCGAGGAGCACCCGCACGGGGGCGTCAGGCATCGGGTTCCTTCCGGTCGGGGCGGACGGCGGGCGGGCCGACGGCGGACGGGCCGGCAGCGGAACCGCCGGGGTCTCCCGCCGGCGATGCCCAGGGCAGCGTCGCACGGAGCACCCAGCGGTCGCCGTCGGGCCCAGCCTCGGCCGTGCCGCCGAACAGCGCGACCCGCTCCCGGACGCCGGCCAGGCCGCGCCCGCCGGACCGCCCGCCGGCCGAGCGCCCGGACGCCGGAACCCCCGGGCGCCCGCCTGCGCGCACAGGGTTCACCGCCTCGATCAGCACCCGCTCGCCGTCCTGCCCCACGCTGAGCCGCACCGGTCCGGGCCCGCCGTGCCGGTGCGCGTTGGTGAGCGCCTCGGTGACGATCCGCTGGACCGTGCGGCTCAGCAGGGCGGGCAGCCCGGCCGGCAGGTCGACGTTCGCGCTCAGGTCGAGGCCGGCGCGGCGGTGGGCCTGCACGACGTCGTCCAGGGCGGGCGCGAGCGCCAGGGGCGTGGCGTCGTCGGCGTCGTCACGTAGGACGGCCAGGAGCTGGTCGAGCTCGGCGAGCGCCGACCGGGCCGTGTCCTCGATGGCCGCGAGGGCCTCGGCGGCCGCGTCGGGGTTGGCCGCGACGACGCGCCGTCCGGCCGCCGCCTGCACGCTGACGACGGTCAGGGCGTGACCGATGCCGTCGTGCAGCTCCCGCGCGAGGCGGGTGTGCTCGGCCTCGCGCCCGGCACGGGCGAGCGCGGTCTCCATCCGGTCGTGCGCGGTGGGGCCGAGCACCCGCCCGGCGAGCGCGGAGGCCGCCGCCCCGAGCGGCCAGGTGGCCGCGAGCGCCAGCAGCCCGACGACGGCGCACGCCGCCAGCCGCAGCACCGCCTCGACCGCGCTGGTCGGCAGCGGGAACCCGGACCCGAACGGGCGCCCGGCCACCGTCTCGACGGCGATCAGCACCGCGCCGGGGAGCACGGCGAACAGGCAGACGGCGACGAGCATCCCGGTCACCAGGTGCAGCACCACCCAGCCCGCTGTCCGGACCCGGTGGGCGAGGCGGGGCCGGGCCGGGACCACGAGCTCGGCGTCGACGTCGAGCAGGGCGCGCGCGGCCGTGACCTCCAGCTCCCGGGCGCCCGGGACCAGGCCGAGCCCGACGGCGGCGGCGACCGCCACGACGACGACCACCCACGCGGGCGGCTCCGTGACCGCGGAGAACAGCAGGCTGTACACGAGCAGCACGAGGGCCAGCCCGATCGCCGCGCCGAGCATGTGCCAGGCGAACCGCCGGGCGAGGTACCGCGCGAGGTGCCGCGTCGTCGCCTGCATGCCGTCATCCTCTCCGGTCGCCGGGGCCGCCCGCCAGGTCATACGGCGGCGACGCGGTCCCGGCCCGCCGCACCGGGTTCGAGCCCCGCCGTCGGACCGGCCTCGGCTCGGCCGGCCTCGACCCGCTCGGCCTCGACCCGGTGCGCCACGTAGCCCCAGACCGCGAGCGCCAGGGCCGGACCCCAGTACCAGCAGGGGAAGATGATCGCGCCCCACAGGCCCTGGGCCAGGGACTGCTCGCCGAACATGATCAGCATGGGGACGGCCGTGAACGTCACGGTGGCCGCGATCAGGCCGCCGGGCACGGCGGCCGCGGCGATCGGCACCCGGCGTCCCGCCAGGCCCGGCATCCACCGCGGGAACACCTCGCCCCACGGCCGGATCAGGCCGAGAGTGAGGAAGACGCCGAGCCAGGCGCCGCTGGACAGCGTCAGGCCCCAGATCCGGGTGGACAGGTCCAGGCCCTCGCCGAACTGGGGCCACGGGGTGAGCCAGCTCAGCCGGACCAGGGCGTACGGGAGCGGGCCGGTGGCGGCCACGATCGTGATGGCCCGGCGGTGCCGCACCACCCAGGCGGTCGCGCGCTCCAGGACGGACGTGCCGGCCAGCGCCTGGACGCCGACGACGGCCCAGAGGCTCCCGACGGCGATGAACAGCAGGGCGGCGACCAGCACGGTCTGCTGGGCGGCGAGCCCCGCGCCCAGCAGGGCCGCGATGCCCGCGAGCGCGTCGCGCGCGAGGAACCCGCCCACGGCGAGCGCGGCCAGGAGCGGCACCCCGACGGCCCAGCGCGCCACCCGGTACCGGCGTACGACCTGGACGAGCAGCACCACGATCGCGACGGGCATCGCCATCGCGACGAGGTAGCCCACGGTGGACAGCGTGCCCGCGCTCTGCAGCACCAGGCCGAACACGAGCAGCTGCAGCGCGGCGGCCCAAGCCCGTCCCCGCGCGCCGAGGGCGCCGGCGAGAGCCGCGATCCCGGTCGCCACCCCGGCCAGGGCGGCGACGGTGTGCACGGTGGTCACGACGTCGGGTCGGACGAAGCGGGCCAGGAGCGCGGTGTCCGCGCCGTCGTACAGGGTGGGCAGGAGCCCGGACATCCAGGCGATGCCGAGCAGCGCCGCGGCGCCGCTGGCGATGGTGGCGCCGAGGAGCGTGGCGCGCGTGAGGCGTGACATGACGGTTCCCTCCGGTCGGTGGTGCGGTATGCCTCCACGCTCCCGTCCGCGGCCCGGGTCGCCCCTCCCCCGGTCGGGGGATTTCCGCTGGTGGACGGGGGATCCCCCGGGCTACGTTCGCCGGCATGACGTTCGAGGAGCAGATCGCCGAGGGAGTCGCCGTCCCCACCGACGGCTGGGACTTCTCCTGGTTCGCGGGCCGGGCCACCGAGGAGCGCCCCGGGTGGGGCTACGTGCGCCTGTGCGGCGAGCGCCTGGGTCGCGCCGACGCGGCCCTCGACGTCGACACGGGCGGCGGCGAGGTCTTCGCCGAGGCCCTCTCACGGGCGGCCCGCGTGCCCGGCGTTGTCCGCGCCGTCGAGGGCTGGGCGCCGAACCACCGGCTGGCGTCCGCCGCGCTGGCGCCGTTCGGCGGCGTGGTCACCCTGGTCGACGACGGCGCCGCACCGCTCCCCTACGACGACGGCGCGTTCGACCTCGTCGTGAGCCGCCACCCCGTCTCGTTCCCGTACGCCGAGGCGGCGCGGGTGCTGGCGCCCGGCGGCACGCTGCTGGTCCAGGAGGTGGGGTCGGGCTCGAACCGGGAGCTGTACGAGTTCCTCATGGGCCCGCAGGCGAACGGCGACGCCGGGTACGTGGAGCGGCTGCGCGGGCGGGTGACCGGGGCAGGGCTCGACGTGGTCGACGTGCGCGACGCCCGGACGCGGGTGGAGTTCTTCGACCTGGCCGCGGTGGTGCACTTCCTGCGCAAGGTCCTGTGGACGGTGCCCGACTTCACGGTCGACAGGTACCGCGACCGCCTGCGCGCGCTGTACGACCACATCGCGGAGCACGGGTCCTTCGTCTGCCACAGCCGCCGCACCCTGGTCGAGGCCAGGAAACCCTGACCACCCGGCTGACTCGCGGGTCCGGAATCGCCGAGTCAGCCGGCTGGTCGGACCACCCCGCTGACTCGGCGGGACGGGGACGGCGGGTCAGTCGGCCGGGTGCGCGTCCGGCTTTCCGTTCACCTTCTCGCGGGCCGACGGCGGGTCGGCGCGCTGCGCCGTCAGGTCGCGCGGCGTCAGCGTGAACCCCTGCCAGTGCATCTCCATGGGGCTCTGGTCCTCGTCGCGCGCCACGTGGTGGAAGCCGACGGCGACCCACGTGACGACGTCGGACAGCTCCGCCTCGTCCTGCGCGAAGTCGAGCACGCCCGACCCGCAGGACCCCTCCTTGTTGGCCGTCGCGTAGAGCTGGCAGTCGTCCGCCTCGGTGAACGCGATCGCGTAACCGCCGTCGTCGCCGCCCGCCGGGCCGTCGTGGTGGTGGTCCTGGGTGAGCTGGAAGGGCGTCGTCGCCCCCAGCTCGACCTGGTACGAGATCTCGTGCCCGTCCGCGTTGAGCACGTCGGGGTTGACCACGCGCCACCAGCGCCGGTCGGCCGCCGTGGCCGTGCCCTCGCGCGGGATCCGGGTCAGGGCCCCCTCGACCAGCGGCGCCCGCGGGCCCACCTCGCCGGTCGGCGCGGCGTCGTACTGCTCCACCACCTGGCCGCCCTGCCCGCCGAGCGCCCAGTGCACCCGCCAGACGGCGTTGTGGGAGTGGCTCGTGGCGTAGTCCGTGTCGCCGGGGCCGACGGGCCAGCCGTGCGCCGGGTCGTCCCCGTAGTCCTCGGGCGACAGGTCGCCGGTCGCGCCGAGGTCGGACCGGATGCTGCCGTCGCCGCCGAACGTGTACTGGCTGACGTACTCGTACCAGCCGACCTTCGAGATCGTGGAGAGCCGCAGGTCCGTGCGGCGGGCCACCTCGGTGCCCGTCGTGTCGCCGCTGCGGTACGCGATCCCGCCGTCGACCACCTCCTGGCACAGCACGGCGCGGCGCTCACCGCCCCCGCCCATCGAGCCGTCGCCGATCTTCGGCACGTACGTCTCGAGCCGTTCGCCCAGGCACTCCGGCTCGGTGAGCGTCATGATGTGGCTGCCGCCGAAGCCCTGGGTCGTGATGTCCTCGGTGTTGCGCAGGCCGGTGTCGTACGGCACCTCGAGCTGCCCGATGGACAGCTCGGCGAGCACCTGCACCGGCTCGTCGCCGGCGGGCGTGAAGTGCACGTCGTCGAGCACCAGCCCGCGGCTGGCGTCGATCCGCCAGCACATGGTCCACGTGGAACCGCTGAGCAGCTGCTCCGTGACCGGTTCGTTCTCCGCGCACCGCACGTGCGCGCTGCCCGACGCCCGCGAGTCCTCGCCCCGCGGGGCCGGCGCGGCAGGCAGAGCCTGTTCCACCACCGTGATCGCGGCCACGACGAGCGCGACGATGGCGGTCGCCGCGACGATCGCCGGTATCAACCTGCGCCTGGACGACACCTCGCGCACGATTCCCCCCATCTCGGTTCCCGGCCCCCTGCGGGCCCTGACAGGACCGGAACCGGGGGGGGGGGGTGGCGCGGGGGGAGTGCGGCATCCCCTGCGAGCCCCCGGCGTTTTTCCCTTCTTCCCTATTGCGGTA
>NZ_JBHWLR010000010.1:50087-117689 GCF_042731755.1 Promicromonospora sp. NPDC059942 | reverse complement strand
TCGCCGCGACGGTCGCTGGCATCAACCGGCACGTGGAGAACACTTCGCGAACGCTTCCCCTCATTTTGGTTCCCGCCCCCCTGCGGCCCCTAACAGGACCGCCCCGGTGCAACGATTTCCCCCCGGGCCGGCCTTACCGCTCCAGACGCCTGACTGCTGCGTCCGTCCTGCTACGTCGGCGACTCAGCCGTCAGACGGCCTTCGAGTCGTCGGACATGCGGCCCATCGCGGTGGCGAAGGCCTGGCTGATCTCGCGGCGACGCTTGATCATGACCGCACCCGCACCGAGCAGCAGCACGGTGGCGCCGATCAGGATGCCCACGTTCGCACCGGTGGCGGCGAGGCCGCCGTCACCGTTGTCGTCGCCGCCGCCGACGGCGGTGGAGACGACCTCGAAGGTGGCCATGGCCGAGTCGCCCTCGACCGTGCTGACGGCGATGCCCTGGTGCTCACCGACGTCGAGCTTCTCGTCGACCGTGAAGGTCCACTGGACGTTGCCGTCCGCGTCGGCCGCCTGAGCCTGCAGGGCGAACGACGTCGAGTTGATGATGCCGACGACCTGCTCGCCGGGCTCGAAGCCCGACGCGTAGAAGGTCTGCTCGTCACCCTGCTGGACCGTCGGGTGCTCGAAGCGCGCCGTCAGGTCGCGCCCGTCGCCGCCACCGGTGTTCTCGGTGACCACGATCGGCGTCTGCGCGCCCTCGCTGCCGTCCTCCGGCTGCGCGTCCACGATGATGACGCCCGGCTCGGTGCCCTCGGGAACGGTGATCGGGGTCTCGAAACCGCAGTCCTCGTCCACCAGCACGGTGACCGGGTCACCGATCTTGTTGCCCTCGGTGTCGAAGAGCTGCACGACCACGTTCACGCCGGCCGGGAAGCCGGTGCCCGTGACCTGCACCTCGTCGCCCGCCTTGACGACGGTCGGGTCGGCCGTGATGGCCGGGTCGGTGCACTCCTCACCCTGGTTGTCCGGGTTCAGGATCTCGAGCGGTGCCTCGGCACCCTCGCTGCCGTCCTCCGGCTCTGCCTCGACCACGTGGTCGCCGGGCTCGGCGTCCTCGGGGACGGTCAGGTCCGTGATGAAGCCGCAGGCGTCGTCCGGGGTGACCGTGACGGCGTCGCCCACCGGGTTGCCCTCGGCGTCGCGCAGCTGCACGGAGACCGGGACGCCGGCCGGGAAGCCCTGGCCGATGACCGAGACGGTGTCGCCCGGGTAGGCGGCGTTCGGCACGACGGTCAGCGTCGGGTCCATGGCGCAGACGTCGGCGCCCGAGATCACGGCGAGCGGGGCCTCGGCGGCCTGGCCGGTCGTGTCGTCGGTGCCGACGACCGTGTAGTCGCCGAGCTCCGCGTCCGCGGGGACCGGCACCGGGGTGGTGAAGGTGCCCTCGGAGTCGGTCTCGACCTCGATGGCGTCGCCCACGGGGTTGCCCTCGGGGTCGGTCAGCTGAACCGTGGCGGTCGAGTCAGGCGTGTAGCCCTCACCCGTCGCGACGGTCGACTGACCCGGAGCGACAGAACCGGGGACCACGGTCAGGGTCGGGTCGATCTCGCCCGTGCCACCGTCGCCACCGATGCGGACGGCGGCGTTGCCCAGGTTGATGCGAGCGACCTCGTCGGCCGGCAGCAGCGCGATGCTCAGCGCCGACAGCTCGAAGGAGGTCTCGGCGGCAGCGGCCTTGGTGGACGTCTGCGTGACGCCCTCGGAGCTGACCTGGCGGTTGATCGTGATCGAGAGGACCTGCGACAGCACGTCGAAGACCGGCGAGAGCAGCTCGCGGATCGGCGTCGTGATCGAGTCCGTCTTGAGGTCGTTGATCAGCAGGTTGAAGATGTTGTCACCCTCGTCGCTGATCAGCAGGTCGTACACCGGGGCCAGGATCGGCGCGAGGGCCGGGCCGAGCGTGTTGATGGTGCTGACCAGGAGCTCGGCGACCGGAGCCATCGTGCCCGTGCTGTTGTTCACGGCCTCGGGGAAGTTGCCGTTCACGGCGTCCGCCAGCGGCAGCGACCACGAGACGTCGAGGTTACCCAGCGGGCTCGAGTCGGTGAAGGCGATGTTGATCGTCACCGAGTTCAGCGAGTCCTCGATCGCGCCGATGAGGATGTTGGTGACTTCCTCCATCAGCTCGTGCACGGTCTCCGCGATGAGCGGGTAGGTCGTGTCGTCGATGAGCTCGGTGTTCGGGTCGAGCGCGTTGATGCCACCCTCGTTCGGGCCGTCCACGAGCTTGTCGAGGTGGACCTCGAGCTGGCCGGTCGACAGGTCGATCGTGATGAGCTGGTTCGCCGAGGTGATCGGCTCACCCACGACGGACTGGAACAGGTTCTCCTGCATGTTGCTGTCGACGGTGATCGACGGCGTCGGGACGCCCGGGATCGCGTCGAACAGGCCGGTGAGCGCGCTCTCGTCCAGGTTCTCGTTGACGAGGTCCTCGACGGTCGTGTCGATGGTGCCGCCGATGTCGTAGATCGACGAGGCAGCGTCCTCGATGACCGGCGAGTGCAGCGTCAGGTCCAGGTCGGCCACGCGGTACTGGCCGAGGCCACCCACGCCGTCCTGGTCCAGGATCACGCCGTCCTCGGCCTTGACCTCGGCCGCACCGGCGCCCGCCTCCAGCAGGAGCTGGTCGACGATCTGGTCCGTGAGGCCGTCGACGCCCAGCAGGCGCGCGACGGACAGCACGTCCACGGTCGCCTTGCCGAAGTCCTCGGTCTCGCCGTCCAGGGTCACGCCGCCGTCTGCGCCGGCCAGGCCGGAGACCGCGTACGCGTCGAGCGGGGACGACGCCTCGCTCTTGCTGGCCAGCGCACCGAGCTGACCGAAGTCCAGGATCTCGTCGAGGGGGACCTCGACGTCACCGATGGTGATGAGCTCCGAGCCGAGCAGCTCGACGTTCAGGTTGCCCTCGTTCGGGCCGGCGTTGGAGACCGAGCCGGCCTCCGAGTAGGCGGCTGCGAGCAGCGCCTTCTGGAAGAGCGTCGAGTCGAGGACGCTCGCGGCGGCCTCCGACGGCTCGTCCGGGTAGTTGTCCACAGCCGCGACAGCCGGCAGACCCGTGGTGGTCACCACGAGGGCCGACGCCGCGACCGTCACCAGAGATCGGCGCAGTACGAGGCCACCCCTTCGACGGCGTGACGGTACTTGCGTTGGGTTCAACGGAATTCACTCCTCCACGTTCGCGCTTAAGAAAAGCGTCCGGATCGGTATGTGATCACGTCCGGATCTCGGGGCGGTGGCATGAGGCACACCGGCTCCCGGCCATCAGGGAACAGTGGTTCTCAGCCGCCTGCCAGGCAGGGCCGTAATCGTGCGCTGACGCAATCCAGCGCAACGGGAAGTGCGTTCGATACGTTTCGAGGCGCGCCCGAGGCAGCCACGCACACAATGTCGGGGATACGAGAAAGAGGTCCGGAATGCCGGGTGAAAAGTGAGCGCAGGAGCGGGTGAAAAACCTGCGCTCGACCGCTACCCGCCGACGAGCCAGGCGGGCGGTCGTGTCTCGGCGAGACGGACCAGATCCCTGCGGTCCCGGATGCCGAGCGTCGTGTACGCCTGGCGCAGCCGGTTCACGACGGTCCGCTCGGACACGAACGTCGCCTGGGCGATCTGCGAGTTGGTCGCGCCGTGCACGGCGAGCCGCACCATCTCCCGCTCGTGCCGGCCGAGGACCTCCCACTCGGGGCCGGCCCCGCCGCCGGCGTCGGTCTCGGCGAGGAACGCGTCGATACCGCGCAGCCAGCCGGTCATCCCGGCCAGCCGGACGAGCGTCCGGGCCTCGTCGAGCAGCGCCGTGCCCGTGGTGCGGGCGCCGCGCGTCACGGCGTACCGGCCGTAGGCCACCAGCATGCGGACCCGCTGCCAGGGCGACATCGGCACCGGTGCGGCGTGCAGCGCGGCCTCGAAGGCGGCCGACGGCGTGCCGTCGTCGGCCAGCAGCGCCCGCAGCCTGGACCAGGCCGCCGCGACGTCGACCGCCGACCGCTCCTCGGGCGACACCACCGGCTGGAGCAGCCGCTCGACGCGCGGGCCGACCCGGCCGGGCGGCGTGGAGGCCATGACGGCCTCGACGAGGTCGCAGCGCACCTGCACGCGGCCCCGGTAGGGCCAGGCGCAGTGCTCCAGCGCGATGGTCAGCAGGGCCACGGCGCCCTCGGCCTGCCCCACGACGAGGTGGGCGGCGCCGAGGTCGGCGGCGTACTCGCCCAGCGCCCGCGCCGACCAGGAGCCCGCCTGCGCCGGCATGGTGCTCGCCGGCGCGGTGCCGTCGACGACGGCGTCCGCCGCGGCGCGCAGCCCGCGCGCGGGCAGCCACTCGTCCACCGACGGCCGCAGCTCCGCGGCGTGCGCGAGGTGCGTCCGGACGTCGACGGCGCGGCCGTCGAAGGCGGCGACCCGGGCCGCCGCGAGGTCGCGCGCGACGATCTCCGCGACCGTGCTCTCCCCCGCCGTGCCTGAGTGGTCGGCCAGCAGGCTGCGCGCGCCCACGACGTCGCCCAGCATCAGCAGGGCGTGCACCTGGATCTCGACGCCCACCCAGTCCTGGCCCGGCGTCGGCCCGAGCAGCCGGAGATCGGCGCGGAGGGTCCCGGGGTCGGGCAGCTCGCCCGTGCCCTCCAGGCGGAGCAGCGCCGCCGCCACGCGGGCGCCGGCGGCGCGCGCTTCTGCCGGGACGCCGGCCGGGTCGCGCCACCAGAGGTGGTCGGTCCACTCCGGCGCCACGCCGTCGGGCACCAGGGCGCCCTCGCGGTGGTCCAGCCACGTGCGCCCAGTCAGCAGGGACACGCCGACGGCGCGCGCCGCCAGCCGGGGCTCGGGCGTGGCCGCCACGACCGCCCAGGCGCGGGCCGGCAGCTCGTCGAGGTGCAGGCCGTCGAGGATGCGCTCGGCCGCGTGCGCGCCGGTCACGTGGGCGCCGGTCGCGTGCACGCCGGTCACCTGCGCGCCGGTCACGTGCGCGCCGGTCACCTGCGCGCCGGTCACGTCGCGCTCCGTGGCCGGGACCTCGCGGCCGTCGACGTGGCCGTCCGTCCCGCGCGCCTCGCGGCAGAGCAGCGCCAGCAGCGGGTGCCGCACGGCCGACCGGCCGTCCCGGCGGGCCAGCGCCGCGCCGCCCAGCGGCGGGTTGCCCAGCGGCGCGGTGGCGAGCGCGGTCATGGTCGCCGGGTCCAGGCCCGCCAGCATGGCGCGGTAGACGCGCCGGGCGGCGGATCCCGCGGTCTCGGGTCCGGTCCAGGAGGCGTCCCCGCGCAGCTCGGCGGCGCTCAGGGAACCGGCGAGCTCCAGCGCGAGCCGGGGGTTGCCGGCGCTCCACCAGCGCAGCTGCTCGACGACGTCGGCGGCCACGGGGACGCTCAGCTCCATGTCGAGCACGCGCCGCAGGGACCCCCGGTCGAGCGGCCCCAGCTCGAGCACCTCGACGTCGTCCGACAGCGGTTCGGCGGAGATGCTCCGGACGGCGGCGATGACCCGCCAGTCCTGCCCGTACGCCTCGTCGGCCAGGTGCTGCAGCCAGCGTGCGCGCTCGGCGGTGAGCACGCCCACGTCGTCGACGAAGAGGACGCGCGGGCCGGTGCCGCCGTCCCCGCCGCCGTCGGCCGCCCAGGCCGACACCGCGCGCAGGAAGCCCGCCGCGTCGAAGTCGGAGCCGTGCTCCGGGTGGTCCGGCACGGACCAGGCCGACAGGTCGATGCGCCGGCTGTTCTCCAGGTCGTGCGCCGACGGCCGGGGCGAGCACGGCCGGACCACCCGCACCGCCGACGCCCCCGCGCCGACCAGCTTGAGCGCGCGGATCACCGTCGCCGTCTTGCCGATGCCGCTCAGCCCGCGCACGACGAGGACCGTCGGGTCCAGGTCCGTCGCGAAATGCCCGATGACCCGCAGCTCTCTGTCCCGCCCGTGGACCACGTGGTCCCTCCCCCTGCTACCCGCCTGGCTCCCTCGTGCCCCCGACGACGCCGTGGACATGGCCATGGAAGGCCCGTAACTAGATGGCACGCACACCCCAATTTCGTGACTTACATGAATATTGATCGGAGCGCGTCAGGGAGTCTATGACAAGAGATAAATCGTGCAGGGTGTGCCTGTGATACGGGAAATTACGGTTCTACCTGGCACATCTCGGACAGGCGAGATAAAGGCCTGCGGGTCCGGAAATAAATCCGGAATGCCCAATTCTGGAGAGGGGGTCAGGCCAGCGGACCGAGCAATTCCTGCCGGTCGCTCGCCGGGCGGTCCGCGCCGTCGAGCACGGCGACGATCTTCTTCTCCTCGAACCGGAAGTGCGTCTCCATGACGGCCTCGATGCCGTCGAGGTGCCGCAGCAGCTCGTCCCGGTCCGCCCCCGACAGCGCCGCGCGCTGCAGCTCGCTCAGGAGGTGGTCCAGCATGGAGTGGTCCCGCTTGAGGTCGGCGACGACGGGCGCGAGGTCCGGCTCGGCCGCCAGCACGACGTCGAACAGCGTGGCGTCCTCCGCGCGGTGGTGCCCGGTCAGCGCGGCGCAGAAGCCCACGCAGTAGAGCTGCAGGTCCCGCGCCGCCGTCGGCCCGGAACCACCGTCCTCGACGGCGGACCGCGCGAGGCCCAGGGCGTCGCGCAGCCGCCGGTGGATCTCGCGGAGCTCCTGCCCCCAGGCCACGACGCGTTGACTCATCGCCGGACAGCCTAGCCCGGGCAGGCCGGAGCCGGCCCGGCCCGGGCCTGCGGTCAGGCGCGCAGCAGCTCGGCGATCACCGCGGGCACCGCCCGGGCGATCTCCAGCGCGGCGACCGGCCCGCCCGCCGAGGCGCGGGCCGCCGCCCGGCCGTGCACCAGGACGGCGGCCGCCGCGAGGCGCGCCGCGAGCGTCTCGTCCGCGACGACGTCGGCCGAGCGCCCGGCCAGCAGCGTGCCCAGGATGCCCGCGAGGACGTCGCCCGCCCCCGCCGTCGCCGTCCACGCCGGGGCGTCCGCCTGCGCGTACGCGCCCCCGGGCCCGGCCACCACGGTGATCGCGCCCTTGAGCAGCACGGTCGCGCCGGTCGCCTGGTGCGCCGTGCGGGCCCAGTGCAGCGGGCGCGCCTCGACCGCGGCTCGGTCGACGTCGTGCCCCAGCCCCTGCAGCAGCTCCGCCAGCTCGCCGGCGTGCGGCGTCAGCACCGCCCAGGCGGGCAGCCGGTGCTCCAGCATCGTGAGCGCGCCCGCGTCGATCACGGCGGGCATCTTGCCGCCGGTCACGTCCTCGGACAGCACGCCGGTCACGGCCGCGAGCGCCCCGAAGACGCGGCGTGCCTGGCCGTCGTCGTCCGGGCCGTCCTCCGGGTCGAACGCCGGGAGGCCGGGGCCGAGGACCCAGGCCTGGACGCGCCCGCCCGCGACGACCACCTCGGGCCGGGCCAGCAGCACGCGGGTGCCCACGGCCTCGGGGCCCAGGTAGCGCACCATGCCGGCCCCTGCGCGCACCGCGCCGGACGTCGCCAGGACGGCCGCGCCCGGGTAGGTGCTCGTCCCGGCGATCACGCCGACCACGCCGCGGGTGTACTTGTGGTCGTGGGCCGTGGGAGCGGGCCAGAGGGCGGCGACGTCCGCGGCCTCCAGGCGCTGCACCCGGCCGGAGCCCGTGTCGGTGCCGGCCATCGCGTGGCGACCCAGGGTGACGCGCTGCGCCGCGCTGGCCCAGTGGTCGGTGCCGGAGGCGGTGAGGAAGCCGACGTCGACCAGCTCAACCGCGCCGGCGAGCTGTGCCGCCGGCGGCAGCAGGAGGCCGGGCTTGAGCGCGCCGAACGTGACCGTGCGGTCCGCGCGGAGCACGGGGCCGGGCACCACGCCGTCGTCCACGCCGATGCCGCTCGGGATGTCGACCGCGACCGTGTACGGCCACCGCTTCCCCGCGGCCTCGCGGGCCTCCGCGAGGGCCCGCACCAGGCCGCCAGCGGGCGGCCGCAGGGCGCCGCGCGCGCCGACGCCGACCAGGCCGTCGAGCACGACGTCGGCCGCGAGGGCGGAGCGGACGACGGACGGGACCCTGGCGTCGGCGAGGCGCACGACCTCGCCGCCCGCCGCCTCGAACGCCGCGAGGCCCTCCTCGTGGGCGCGGGCGGACGCGAGGACGGCGGTGACCGTCATCCCGCGCCGGACCAGGTGCGCGCCGGCGAACAGGGTGTCCCCGCCGTTGTTGCCGGGGCCGACCAGGAGCAGGGCCCTCGCGCCGCGGACGTCGCCGCGGCCGCCGGTCGTGCGTCCGGGGCGGACGCGGGCCTCGCCGGGGAGCCCGTCGGAGCCGAGGCTGCCGTGCAGCCGGGCGCCGCCGGGGCGGGGCGTCGTCCGGGCCGCGACCTCCCGGAGCACGGCCTGCGCGAGCGCGTACGCCGCCCTGGCCATGAGTGGCTCACCCGCCGCGATGAGCGGCTCCTCGGCCTTGCGTACCTCGTCGGAGCTCCATGCGTCTTTCACAGCCCTATATTGCCGCGTCCGCCAGGGCCCGAGGTACCGAAACCCGACAATTTCGACCACCCCTCCCCTGGGCGAACTTCGTCGGCATAGGGTCGGGCCATGCGATTCGGACTCTTCATCCCGCAGGGCTGGCGCTTCGACCTGGTCGACGTCGCGCCCGCCGACCAGTGGGCCACGATGCTCTCCCTCGTCCACCGCGCCGAGAACCAGGCCGCGGGCGAGGCCGTCCCCGGCGGCGAGTTCGCCTGGGAGTCGGCCTGGGTGTACGACCACTTCCACACGACACCCGTGCCCTCGACCGAGGCCACGCACGAGGCGTGGTCCCTGATGGCCGCGTTCGCGGCGGCGACCCAGCGCATCCGGCTGGGTCAGATGTGCACCTGCATGGCGTACCGCGAGCCGACGTACCTGGCCAAGGTGGCCTCGACGATCGACACGATCTCGGGCGGCCGCATCGAGATGGGCATCGGCGCCGGCTGGTACGAGCACGAGTGGCGCGCCTACGGCTACGGCTTCCCGACCGCGGGCGAGCGCCTGCGCGCGCTCGACGAGGGCGTGCAGATCATGGCGAGCATGTGGCGCACCGGGTCCTCGGGCACGTTCGAGGGCAAGCGGTACCAGGTCGACGGCGCGCTCTGCTACCCGCAGCCCCTGCAGCAGCTCCCGGTGGGCGACGGCGGCGCCGAGGTCCCGTCCATCCCCCTGTGGATCGCGGGTGGCGGCGAGAAGAAGACGCTGCGGATCGCCGCGCAGCACGCCCAGTACACGAACTTCGACGGCTCGCCCGAGGGCTTCACGCACAAGTCGAGCGTGCTCGAGGCGCACTGCAAGGACGTGGGCCGGGACTTCGGCGAGATCACGCGGTCCACGAACTACAACGTGGTGATCGGCGAGAACGACGCCGAGGTCGGCGAGCGGCTGGCCTGGATCGAGGCGCACCTGCGCAAGTCGGTGCCCGGCAAGGCCGACCGCGAGATCGAGAGCTGGCGCAACGGCCTCCTGGTCGGCACGCCGGAGCAGATCGTCGAGCGGCTGCAGGGCATGCGCTCGCGCGGGCTGGAGTACGCGATCACGTACTTCCAGGAGGCGGCGTACGACACCAGCGGCCTCGAGCTCTTCGAGAAGCAGGTCATCCCCGAGCTCCAGTAGCACCCGAGCTCCGGCACCCCGAGCTGTCAGACCCACAGGTCACCCCGGTGACCTGTGGGTCCGACACGTCGGATCAGCCTTCGGCGATCACCATGGCGGACGCGATGCCGGCGTCGTGGGAGATCGTGATGTGCCAGGTGCGCACGCCGAGCTCGGCGGCGCGGGCGGCCACGGTGCCGCTCGCGTCGATCCGCGGCGGGCCGCCGATCGTGCGGTG
Organism: Promicromonospora sp. NPDC059942; assembly: GCF_042731755.1. NCBI lineage: Bacteria > Bacillati > Actinomycetota > Actinomycetes > Micrococcales > Promicromonosporaceae > Promicromonospora > Promicromonospora sp. NPDC059942. The sequence continues at coordinate 107,891 of NZ_JBHWLR010000010.1, read as the reverse complement.
CACCGTGACGTCGTGCCACCGGAGGTTGCCGGGGGCGCCGAGCGACTTCGCGATGGCCTCCTTCGCCGCGAACCGCGCGGCGAGCGACGCCGCCGGCAGCTCGCGCTCGGCCTCGGTGAACAGCTTCTCCCGCAGCCGGGGCGTGCGGTCGAGGGTCTCCATGAACCGGTCCACGTCGACCACGTCGATGCCCGTGCCGATGATCATGGCCCCAGCCTAGGTCCCCGCCACCGGAAACCAGGCCGCTCCGCCCCAGGTCAGCGCAGGTCGGCGCGCTCTGCGCACATGACGGTGCCGGTGTTGCGAAAGGTGCCCGTTTTGCGGCACCATATCCCCGTAATGCTCAGGTAAAGGTGGCACCTGCTTCGTGGCAGGGTGCCACCTTTCGCGCGTAGGAGGTTGCCATGCCGGAGGACGACGACAAGCTCCCCTTCCCCGTGATCATGGTCGTGGTCTTCGGCATCGTGATCGCCGCGATCGTCACGCTGCTGGTGTACGTCGCCGTGTCGAGCTGACGCCGCTCGCCTCCTCGACGCGGTCCAGCCACTCCCCCACCAGGGCCTCGAACAAGCCGCGCTGCTCGATGTGCAGCGAGTGCCCCGCGCGGTCCAGCACGGCGAACGTGGCGCGCGGGTAGTGCTCCAGGAGGTCCCACGCGTCGCGGTAGCCCGTCATCGAGTCCTGGCGCCCGACGGCGATCAGGACGGGCTTCTCGAACGGCGCGGGTTCCACGGGGAACGTCCCGGCGTAGCTCGCCTCGATGCGCGCGACCGCCGCCGGGTCGGCCGCGGCCAGCCCGGGGTCGACCTCCTGGCGGGAGCGCGCCCAGGTCTCCTCCGTCTGCACCACGAGCACGTCCTCCGCGTCGAGCGCCTCCTCCCCGACCCGCTCGGCGAGCGCCCGGTCCCGGACCAGCACCTGGCGCTCGGGGAGCCGGCGCAGCTCGTGGCGCGGTTCGACCAGCGTGACGACGGCGGCCAGGCCGGCGACCCGGTCCGGGTCGGCCGCCGCCAGCCCGCGCGCCAGGTATCCGCCGTACGACTGCCCGACCACGGCATAGGGGCCCTCGGGCACCAGCGCCGCGACCGCGCCCCGCAGGATCCGGAAGACGTCGTCGCTGCTCGCCACGTCCGGGGCCGCCGTCCGGCCCATGCCAGGCAGGTCCACGTAGAGCCGGCGCCAGCCCTGGCGTCCCGCGAGGACGGGCTCGAACGCAGCGGTCATGAGCCGGTGGTCCACCGGGAACCCGTGCACCAGCACCGCCGTGCGCACCCCTTCGCCCGCCTGCGGCCCGTGCTCCACGTAGTGCACCCGGACCCCGTCGACCTCCACGTACGCCATGAGCGCTCCTCTCCTCCGGCCGCCACGGCGTGGCGCCCGTCAGAGGCAGACCCTAGACGGGGTCACCGACATCGCGGATGCCCGCGGTGTCCTCCGGCCGCACCAGGTGCCGCCAGCGGAACCACTTGCGCTCCAGCTCCTCGGGCAGGTCGACGTCGAACCGCCGGGCCACGAGCAGGAGCTGCGCGAGCGCGTCCGCGACCTCGCCCCGGAACGCGTCCCGGATCTCGTCCTCGGACAGGCCCCGGTCCCGCGAGCGCCCGGACAGCGTGAGGAACGCCTGGGTGAGCTCGCCGATCTCCTCCTGGAGCTTCAGCACGAGCCAGTCGTCCGTACGTTCCAGGCCGTGCACGCGCGCGTAGACCCGGCTGATGATCTCGACCTCGTCGGAGAGCTGCTTCAGTTCCACGCCGACGAGCGTGCCACAGCCGGGCCGGCGGGCTTACTCGACCGTGACCGACTTGGCGAGGTTGCGCGGCTGGTCCACGTCCAGACCCTTGGCGGTAGCCAGCGCCATCGCGAAGATCTGCAGCGGCACCACGGCCAGCAGCGGCTGGAGCAGCGTGGGCGCCTGCGGGATCCAGAAGATCTCGTCGGCGTACTTGCGCACCTCGTCGTCGCCGTCCTCCGCGATCACGAGGGTGCGGGCGCCGCGCGCCCGGATCTCCTGGATGTTGGAGACGACCTTGGAGTGCAGGGAGTCGCGGCCGCGCGGCGAGGGCACCACCACGAACACGGGCTGCCCCTCGTCGATCAGGGCGATCGGGCCGTGCTTGAGCTCGCCGGCGGCGAAGCCCTCCGCGTGGATGTAGGCCAGCTCCTTGAGCTTCAGCGCGCCCTCCAGGGCCACCGGGAACCCGACGTGCCGCCCCAGGAACAGCACCTTGTCCGACTTCTCCATGGACCGGGCCGTCGCGCGCACGTACTCGCCACGCTCGATGACGGTCTGGATCTTGCGCGGCATGGCCCGCAGCTCGTCGAGCAGCGTGGCGATCTCGTCGGGGAACTTGTTGCCGCGCAGCTGGGCGAGGTACAGGCCCAGCACGTAGGCGGCGGTGATCTGCGCGAGGAACGCCTTGGTGGACGCGACGGCGATCTCGGGGCCGGCGTGCGTGTAGAGCACCGCGTCCGACTCGCGCGGGATCGTGGAGCCGTGGGTGTTGACGATCGAGATCACCTTGGCGCCCTGCTCGCGCGCGTGCCGCACGGCCATCAGGGTGTCCATGGTCTCGCCGGACTGCGTCACGGCGACCACCAGCGTGCGCTCGTCGACGATCGGGTCGCGGTAGCGAAACTCGTGCGCGAGCTCGACCTCGACGGGGATGCGGCACCAGTGCTCGATCGCGTACTTCGCCACGTGACCGGAGTAGGCGGCGGTGCCGCACGCGATCACGATGATCTTGTTCACGGCGCGCAGGATCGACTCGTCGATGCGCAGGTCGTCCAGCACGAGCGCGCCCGCGGCGTCGGTGCGGCCGAGCAGCGTGTCGGCCACGGCCTGCGGCTGGTCGTGGATCTCCTTGTCCATGAAGGAGTCGAAGCCGCCCTTCTCGGCGGCCGCGGCGTCCCAGTCCACGGTGTAGCGCTTGGCCTCGGCGGGCTTGCCGTCGAAGTCGGTCACGTCCACCGACGTCGGCGTGATGGTCACCACCTGGTCCTGGCCCAGCTCCAGGGCCTCCTTGGTGTGCGCGATGAACGCGGCGACGTCGGAGCCCAGGAAGTTCTCGCCCTCGCCCAGCCCCACCACGAGCGGGGAGTCGTGCCGGGCGCCGACCACGGTCTCGGGCGCGTCGGCGTGCACGGCCAGCAGCGTGAACGTGCCCTCCAGCCGGCGCGCGACGGCGGTCATGGCGGCCGTCAGGTCGCCGGTCTCGCGGTACGCCTTGGCCACGAGGTGGGCGGCCACCTCGGTGTCGGTCTCGGACCGAAACACCACGCCGTCGGCCAGCAGCTCGGCCTTGAGCTGGGCAAAGTTCTCGACGATGCCGTTGTGGATGACGGCGAGGCGGTCGCCGTCGGCCAGGTGCGGGTGGGCGTTCGCGTCGGTGGGGCCGCCGTGCGTGGCCCAGCGGGTGTGCCCGATCGCCGCGGTGGCCTCCGGGAGCGGGTCGTGGTCCAGCACCTCGATCAGGTTGGCGAGCTTGCCCGACTTCTTGGCCCACGCCACGCCGTCCAGCCCGGGCGCGACGAGCGCCACCCCGGCCGAGTCGTAGCCGCGGTACTCGAGGCGCCGCAGCCCCTCGATGGCCACGTCAAGGGGCGTGCCCGAGGGCAGGGCCGCGCCCGAGGCGCCGCCGTCCGCGATAGTCGCGGCAGTTCCGGTGTAACCGACGATCCCACACATGCGGGCGAGTCTAACGAGCGTTCGGAGCGGCACCCATGACCGGGCTCACAGGGCTCCTTTCTCACCCGCAGGATCACCTGCTGCCTCGGACGATGTCGATCCTTGCCCCGGGTGGGGCACAATGCTGCAGGTGGTTTCACAGTTCCCGACGACGGACCTCGGGGAGCACCTGCTCGCCCTTGCCCCGTCCTCGCCCTACGTGGATCTCGACCGGGCGGCCTGGAGCCGCCTCTCGGCATCCACCCCGCTGCCGCTGACCGACGACGACGTCGAGCGCCTGCGCGGACTCGGTGACCCGATCGACCTCGCCGAGGTCGACGCGATCTACCGCCCTCTGTCGCGACTGCTCAACCTCTACGTGCAGGCCACCGGCGGCCTGCACGACGCGACCTCGACCTTTCTGCACGAGGATCCGCCCCGCACCCCGTACGTCATCGGCGTGGCCGGCTCGGTCGCCGTCGGCAAGTCGACGACGGCGCGCGTGCTGCGCGAGATGCTCGCGCGCTGGCCCGAGACCCCGCGCGTCGAGCTCATCACGACCGACGGGTTCCTCTACCCGAACGCGGAGCTCGAACGGCGGGGCCTGATGGAGCGCAAGGGCTTCCCGGAGTCGTACGACCGGCGCGCCCTGATCAGGTTCCTGTCCCGGATCAAGGCCGGCCAGTCCGAGGTGCGTGCCCCCGTGTACTCGCACGTCATCTACGACATCGTGCCCGAGCTGGAGGTGGTGGTCCGCAAGCCCGACGTGCTCATCGTCGAGGGGCTGAACGTGCTGCAGCCGGCCCGGCCGTCCGCCGTGGACGAGTCGACCGTCGCGGTGAGCGACTTCTTCGACTTCTCGATCTACGTGGACGCCCGCACCCGGAACATCCGGCAGTGGTACGTGGAACGCTTCCTGGAGCTGCGCCGGACCGCGTTCACCAAGCCGGACTCCTACTTCAAGCGGTACGCGTCGCTCTCCGACCAGGAGGCCACGGACAAGGCCCTGTCGATCTGGGAGTCGATCAACGCGCCGAACCTCGAGAAGAACATCCTGCCCACGCGCGGGCGCGCCACGCTGGTGCTCACCAAGGGCTCGGACCACGCGGTGCAGCGGGTCCGGCTGCGCAAGCTCTAGTCAGCGGTCCTTCGCGGACCGGCCGCCGTCGTCGGCCCGGTGGACGTACTCCTTGATCATCTCGGTGGCGCCCGCCGGGACGGCGACCTTCTCGCCGTCCGCGCCCTTCCCGCCGTCCTCGTCCTCGTCGAGGTGCCGGCGCGAGAACCAGCCCACCACCTTGTCCACGAGGAAACCCATCGCGACGCCCAGCACGACGCCGATGGCGATCGCCAGCAGCGGCTCGTGCCCGAGCCACTGGGCCGCGACGAGGCCGATCCCCGCGGAGTACAGCGCCCACATGACCGCCGCGATGGCGGCGATGAGCATGAACCGGCGCCGCGGGTAGCCGACGGCGCCCGCCGTCATGTTCACGGCCACGCGTCCGATCGGCACGTAGCGCGCCGCGAGGATGAAGGAGGCGCCGCGGCGGGTCAGCGCCCGCTCGGCCCAGTCCACGGCCCGGCGCCCGCGGGCCGAGCGCAGGAACGGCACCCGGTCGGTGCCGATCATCTTCCCGATCTGGTACGCGATCTGGTCCCCGAGCCACGCGCCGGCCGCCGCCGTGATCAGCACCAGCCACATCCAGGGCGTACCGGTGCTGTGGGCCGACACGGTCAGGGTGATGACGACCGACTCGCTGGGCAGCGGCGGGAAGAAGCCGTCGATGGTCGCGAAGGCGAACATGGCCGGGTAGATCCACGGCGAGGCGGCCATCGCGAGGATCCATGCCTCGGTGGCGCTCAGGACGGTGGAGATGAGTTCGAGCACGGGACCTCGGGAGTCTCGGCCGGGCACTACCCGGGTGCGGAGAAGGGCACCTCATAGTGCCTACGTCCAGACTACGCAAGGGGGGCCCCTGAATCGCATCAGGGGACCCCCTGGTAGAACCCCGCTTCCCAAGGTTTCACGGGCCGTTCACGCCCGCGCCCCGCGGAGGGTGAATCACGCGGGGGGCGCCTGGCGGCCCCGTCAGAGCGCGAGCCGCGCCCGCTAGAGGGCCAGCCGCTCCCGCACCACGGCGGCGAGATCCTCCGCGACCTTGTCCGCCTCGTCCTGGGCGGGAGCCTCGACCATGACGCGCACCAGCGGCTCCGTGCCGGACTGGCGCAGCAGCACGCGGCCGGTGTCGCCGAGCCGCGAGGTCGCGTCGGCCACGGCACTCTGCACGCCCTCGTCCGTGCCGGCCCGCGACTTGTCCACGCCGCGGACGTTCACGAGGGTCTGCGGCAGGCGCTCGATCTCCCCGGCGAGGTCGGCCAGCCGCTTGCCCGAAGCCTTGACCCTCGCCGCGAGGTGCAGCGCGGAGAGCACGCCGTCGCCGGTGGTGGCGTGGTCGGCCAGGATGATGTGGCCCGACTGCTCGCCGCCCAGGCCGTAACCCTGCGCGCGCATCTCCTCCAGCACGTACCGGTCGCCCACCGCGGTCTGCACCGTGGTGATGCCGCGCTCCCGCATCGCCAGGATGAGGCCGAGGTTGCTCATGACGGTCACCACGAGGGTGTCGCCCGGCAGGCGGCCCTCCTCCTTGAGGGCGGTCGCGAGGATGCCGAGGATCTGGTCGCCGTCCACGATCGCGCCGGTGTGGTCGACGGCGAGGCAGCGGTCCGCGTCGCCGTCGAACGCGACGCCGAAGTCCGCCTCGGACGCCACCACGACGGCCTGGAGCTGCTCCGGGTGGGTGGAGCCGCACTTCTCGTTGATGTTCCGGCCGTCGGGGCTGGCGTTCATCACCACGACGTCGGCGCCCGCGGCGCGCAGCGCCTCCGGGCCGACCTCGCTCGCCGCGCCGTTCGCGCAGTCCAGCGCGATGCGCAGCCCTTCGAGGGGGCGGTGGTCGGGCGTGGTGCCGACGCTGTCGGTCAGGTGCCGCACGTAGCGCTCGGCGGCCGCCTGGCCGTCCGTGCGGATGCGCCCGACGGCGGCGCCCGTCGGGCGCTCCCAGTCGTCGCCCAGGGTCGCCTGGATGGCGTCCTCGACGGCGTCGTCGAGCTTGAGCCCGCCGCGCGCGAAGAACTTGATGCCGTTGTCCGGCATCGGGTTGTGCGAGGCGGAGACCATGACGCCGAGGTCGGCCTCCAGCTCGGTCACCAGGTAGGCCAGCGCGGGGGTGGGCAGCACGTTGAGCATCACCACGTCCACGCCGGCGGACGCGAGGCCCGCGGCCACGGCACCGGCGAGGAACTCGCCCGACGCCCGGGTGTCACGTCCGACGACGGCCCGCGGACGCGGGCCCAGCAGCTCACCCTGCGCGGTCAGGACCCTGGCCGCCGCGGCGCCCAGCTCCAGCGCCAGCTCCGCGGTGATGTCCTTGTTGGCGAGGCCCCGAACTCCGTCGGTGCCGAACAGCCTGCCCATGCACATTCTCCTCAGCTCGTTCCGATCCCACCGTAGTGGGGCCCGGCCTGCGCCGGAAATGCAGGTGGCCCCGCTGAACAGTGTCGACACTGTTCGGCGGGGCCACCCGGCCAAGCGCTCTGATCAGCGCTTCGAGTACTGCGGAGCCTTGCGGGCCTTCTTGAGACCGGCCTTCTTGCGCTCGACCTTGCGGTCGTCACGCGTGAGGAAGCCGGCCTTCTTGAGCTCGGCGCGGTTCGACTCCTCGTCGATGGCGTTCAGCGCACGGGCGATGCCCAGGCGCAGCGCGCCGGCCTGACCCGACGTGCCGCCACCCGTGATACGGGCGATGACGTCGAAACGGCCCTCGACCTCGACCAGGTTCAGCGGCGAGTTGACCAGCTGCTGGTGCACCTTGTTCGGGAAATAGTCCTCGAGGGTGCGGCCGTTGATCTTCCAGGTGCCGGTGCCGGGGACGAGGCGCACGCGCGCCACGGCCTCCTTGCGGCGCCCGAGGGCCTGGCCCGGGGCGGTGATGGACGAACCGCGCGTTGCCGGCGCGGCAGTCTCGGTGGTGTAGTTGCTGGGCGCCTCGGCGCCCTGCTCGAATTCGACGGTGGTCTCGGCCACGGTGATGTCCTCGCGTCCTTCGCGTTACGATCGGCAGCGGCCTCAGGCCTGCTGCGAAACCTGGGTGATCTCGAACGGCTTGGCCTGCTGCGCCGTGTGCGGGTGCTCAGAGCCTGCGTAGACCTTCAGGTGGGTCATCTGCGTCCGACCGAGCGAGGTCTTGGGGATCATGCCGCGCACGGCCTTCTCGATGGCGCGCTCCGGCTTGGTGTCCAGGAGCTCGCCGTACGGGGTGGCCGTGAGACCGCCCGGGTAACCCGAGTGGCGGTAAGCCAGCTTGGTCTCGCGCTTGTTGCCGCTCAGCGCGACCTTGTCGGCGTTGATGATGATGACGAAGTCACCACCGTCGACGTGCGGAGCGAAGGTCGGCTTGTGCTTCCCGCGCAGCAGTCTGGCGACCTGGCTTGCCAGGCGGCCCAGGACGACGTCGGTCGCGTCGATGACGTACCAGTCGCGCTGGACGTCGCCGGGCTTGGGGGTGTACGTACGCACGGTTCGTAACCTTTTCGTTTGCGGTGTCGTCGGGCGAGAAGCGGCGCCCGAAGAGTCAGGTCGTTGTGCGCGGGGGTCAGAATGACGTCCGGGCCGTTCGTCCGCACTCGAGTGGGCTCGGTGCTGACGCAGGACGTCGTGACAAAGCACAACGACTCATTAGAGTACCCGGCAGTTTCCCCGGGGGTCAAAGCGTGGGCGGCCTCCGAGGCGGTTCCACGGGCATGAGGTTCGCCACGTCCGCACTATGGCGTCCGCGCCGATCTGGTGTCACGGTAGGACCATGACCGAGGAAACACCCGCCACCATGCCAGGACCGGACGGCATCGCCGAGGGCGACACCGACCAGCTCCCGACCGAGGACACCCTGTACAGCCGGGGTCCGAAGGACTTCCTCGACGAGGGGTACTCCCCGCCGGACCGCCCGCGCTCGAACCACTGGGGCGAGACCTCGTGGGAGGAGCGCCAGGGCGAGTCGATGGACCAGCGGCTCAGCGAGGAGGAGCCGGACGTCTGGCAGGACGACCCGCTGGACCGGGCCGACACGTCGCGCGCGGGCCGGCTCGTCTCCGACCCCGACGCGGACCCCGGCAGCTACGCGGCCGAGGACGGCAACCGCCAGAACGACCTGTACGGCACCGACGCGGGCATCGACGGCGCGGGAGCGAGCGCCGAGGAGGCCGCTGTCCACTGGGTCGAGGAGCCGTGACCGGAGCGCAGCGCAGGGTGAGGGCCGCAGCGCAGCAAGGCACTCGCCCGTAGCGGAGCGCAGGTCACGGCGACCAACAAGCAGAGGCCGTGACCTGCGCTCTACGTCGCCGGCACCGGCTCGTCCCAGACGTCCTCGTCCATCCGCCGGGCCCGGACGGCCTCGGCGCGGGCCGCGAGCTCGGCGTCCGGCGGGAACGTGATCTCCTCCAGGCACAGCCCCTCCGGCGGCACGACGAAGACGCCCGCGTCCCGGCGCCGGCTCGCCAGGAGGACGCCCGGCCAGCTCGGGTCACGCCGGCCCTCGCCGACCGCGATCGACGCGCCGACGAGCGCCCGCACCATGTTGTGGCAGAACGCGTCGGCGACGACGTGCCCCACCACGAGCCCCGCGTCCGGCCCGTCGGCGGGCCGTTCCCAGGCGATGCTCTGCAGCTCCCGGATGGTCGTGGCCCCGGGCCGGGGCTTGCAGTACGCGGCGAAGTCGCGCACCCCGGTCAGCGGGCGCACGGCGGCGTCCATGGCCCCGACGTCGAGCGGCTTGCGGTTCCACAGGACGTGCCGCCGGCGCAGGGGGTCGCGCAGCGCGACGTCGTCGGCGATCCGGTAGGTGTAGCGGCGGCGCAGCGCGGAGAAGCGCGCGTCGAAGCCCACGGGCGCGGGCGCGGCCCGACGCACCACGAGGTCCCCGGGGAGCACACCGCCCAGCCGGGTCACCAGCGCGTCGCCCGGCGCACGGTCGGAGCGGCCCGGCAGCGCGGCCCAGCCGTCTGCGTCGACGTCCACGTGCGCCACCTGGCCCCGGGCGTGCACGCCCGAGTCCGTGCGCCCGGCGACGGTGAGCCGCGGCGCCGGCAGGCCGCGCTGCACGCTCCGCAGTACCTGCACGAGCCCGTCCTCCAGCGTGCCCTCGACGGTGCGCAGGGCCGGCTGACGGGCCCAGCCCGCGAAGTCGGTGCCCTCGTAGGCGAGGTCGAGCCGGACCCGGATGAAGTCGTTCACGACAGCCATCTTCCCCGATCTCCCCGCCAGGGTTCGTACAGTGACGTCATGGCAGACACCCTCACGCTGGCGGTCGACTGTGGCGGCGGCGGGATCAAGGCGGCCGTCCTCGACACGTCCGGGACCGCGCACGCGACACCCGTCCGGGTGCCGACGCCCTACCCGCTCCCGCCCGAGCTGCTCGTCGACACGATCGCAAAGATCGCCACGGACCTCCCCGCCGCCGCGCGGGTCACGGTCGGCATGCCGGGCATGATCCGCAGCGGCGTGGTGGTGCACACGCCGCACTACATCACCCGGTCGGGGCCGCGTTCCCGGGTGGTGCCCGCGCTCCTGGACGCGTGGAGCAGCTTCGACATGCAGGCGGCGGTCGCGGCGCGCCTGGGGCTGCCCGCGCTCGTCCTGAACGACGCCGAGGTGCACGGCGCGGGCGTGGTCGCGGCGTCGGGCCTGGAGCTGGTGATCACGCTCGGCACGGGCCTCGGGACGGCCATGTTCCACGGCGGGCGCATCGCGCCGCACCTGGAGTGGTCGCACGCTCCCGTGCGCCGCAGCCTCACGTACGACCAGTACATCGGGGAGCCCGAACGACGCCGGCTCGGGGACGGGCTGTGGTCCCGGCGCGTGGTCACCGTCGTGGACGGGCTGCGGCCCGTCTTCCACTGGGACCGGCTCTACATCGGCGGCGGCAACGCGCGCTGCATCACGCCGTCGGCGCTGGCCCGCCTGGGCGACGACGTCGTCATCGTGCCCAACTCGGCCGCGCTCGTCGGCGGCGCGCGGGCCTGGGACCTCCCGCCGTCCTGACCTGTCGGACGACGACGCCGGCCGCACCCTCCGTACGGAAGGTGCGGCCGGCGTCGTGCGGGAAAGAAAGGGGCTCAGGCCTCCTTCTTGTCCTCCGTGGTCTCCTCGGCGGGAGCGTCCTCGGCGGGGGCGTCCTTGACGTCCTCGGCGGGGGTCTCCTCGACCGGAGCGTCCTCGACGGGCGCGTCCTCGACCGGGGCAGCCTTCTCGGCGGCCTTGGTGGCCTCCTTGACGACGGCCTGCTTGGGGCTCACGGGCTCGGTGATGAGCTCGATGACCGCCATCGGCGCGTTGTCGCCCTTACGGGTGCCGATCTTGGTGATACGCGTGTAGCCACCGTTGCGCTCGGCCATGGCCGGGGCGATCTCGGTGAACAGCGTGTGGACCACGCCCTTGTCGCGAACGACCGTGAGCACGCGGCGACGGGCGGACAGGTCGCCCTTCTTCGCGAACGTGATCAGACGCTCGGCCAGCGGACGCAGGCGCTTGGCCTTGGTCTCGGTGGTCGTGATGCGGCCGTGCTCGAAGAGCGAGGTCGACAGGTTCGCGAGGATCAGGCGCTCGTGAGCCGGGCTACCGCCGAGCCGCGCGCCCTTGGTGGGGGTAGGCATTGTTGCTTGTCTCCTTGAATGTGGTTCCGCGCACCCGGCCTAGGCCGGGTGCGGGACGTCAGTACGACTGCTCGTCGCTGCTGTAGGCCGCGGAGTCGCCACCCTCGAAGTACGAGGCGCCGGCCGGATCGAAGTCCAGCGGCGAGTCCTTGAGGCTGAGGCCGAGCTCGGCCAGCTTCTCCTTGACCTCGGTGATCGACTTGGCACCGAAGTTGCGGATGTCGAGCAGGTCCGCCTCGCTGCGGGCCACGAGCTCGCCCACCTGGTGGATGCCCTCGCGCTTGAGGCAGTTGTACGAACGGATGGTGAGGTTGAGCTCCTCGATCGGCAGCGCCAGGTCCGCGGCCAGCGCGGTGTCCGTCGGCGACGGGCCGATCTCGATGCCCTCGGCCTCGACGTTCAGCTCACGTGCCAGGCCGAACAGCTCGACCAGGGTCTTGCCAGCCGAAGCGAGCGCGTCGCGAGGCGTGATCGCCTGCTTGGTCTCGACGTCGACGATGAGCTTGTCGAAGTCGGTGCGCTGCTCGACTCGGGTGGCCTCGACCTTGTACGTGACCTTGAGGACCGGCGAGTAGATCGAGTCGACCGGGATGCGCCCGATCTCCGCGTCGAACTGCTTGTTCTGCGCGGCGGACACGTACCCACGGCCCCGCTCGACGGTCAGCTCGATCTCGAGCTTGCCCTTGTCGTTGAGGGTGGCGATGTGCAGGTCGGGGTTGTGCACCTCGACCCCCGCCGGCGGAACGATGTCCGCGGCGGTCACGGTGCCGGCGCCCTGCTTGCGCAGGTACATCACGACGGGCTCGTCGTTCTCCGAGGAGACGACGAGGTTCTTGATGTTGAGGATGATCTCGGTGACGTCCTCCTTCACGCCCGACACGGTGCTGAACTCGTGCAGCACGTTGTCGATACGGATGGACGTGACGGCTGCGCCCGGGATGGACGACAGCAGCGTGCGACGCATCGAGTTGCCGAGCGTGTAGCCGAAGCCAGGCTCGAGCGGCTCGATGGAGAAGCGGGAACGGCTCTCCGAGATGACCTCTTCGGTCAGCGTGGGGCGCTGTGCGATGAGCACTGTGGGTGTCCTTTCAGTGTGCGTCCGCTATATGACGCATCACGGCCTTGCGATCTCTCGCAGCCCGGGCGGATCTCTGTCACCGACCAGGCGGGGTGCTCACCGCGAACGGTGAGCGGATGTCGCGGTCCGGTCGCGGCCGGGGCCTGAGGCCCGCAGCCGCGACCGGCTACGACAAGTCGTCAGACGCGACGACGCTTCGGGGGGCGGCAGCCGTTGTGCGCCTGGGGCGTCACGTCCTGGATCGAGCCGACCTCGAGGCCGGTCGCCTGGAGCGAGCGGATGGCGGTCTCGCGACCGGAACCCGGGCCCTTCACGAAGACGTCGACCTTCTTGACGCCGTGCTCCTGCGCGCGGCGAGCGGCCGACTCGGCGGCCATCTGCGCGGCGTACGGGGTGGACTTGCGGGAGCCCTTGAAGCCGACGTGGCCGGCAGAGGCCCACGACACCACGGCACCGGACGGGTCGGTGATCGAGATGATCGTGTTGTTGAAGGTGGACTTGATGTGCGCCTGGCCGAGCGGGACGTTCTTCTTGTCCTTGCGGCGCGGCTTGCGGCCGGCGGCGGCGCGAGTCTTGGGAGGCATCTGTTCTGTAATCTCCTGGTCTGATCGGACCGGGGCGGTCTCAGCTCGGTGAGCCGACCGCTCCACGGACTGCTATCAGCGGGCCTTCTTCTTGCCCGCGACGGTGCGCTTGGGACCCTTGCGGGTGCGCGCGTTGGTCTTGGTGCGCTGACCACGCACCGGCAGGCCGCGACGGTGGCGCAGGCCCTGGTAGGTGCCGATCTCGACCTTGCGGCGGATGTCGGCCGCGACCTCACGGCGGAGGTCACCCTCGAGCTTGAAGCTGCCCTCGAGGTAGTCGCGGAGCGCAACGAGCTCGGCGTCGCCGAGGTCCTTCACGCGGACGTCCGGGCTGATACCCGTGGCGGCCAGGGTCTCCTTCGCGCGGGTACGACCCACACCGAAGATGTACGTGAGCGCAACCTCAAGCCGCTTGTCGCGGGGGAGGTCGACGCCGATAAGACGTGCCATGTGCCTTCCGGCTCCTGTACTGCTCGTCGGAGGTCTGCCGCACCGCCATCCCGCGACTCTTCGCGGGCCCCGGCCTCCGGACCGAGGGTTCCCCTGCCCTGCGCGGTTGCCCGCGGGGCTGGTTCGAGGTGGTGCGCTGGTGGTGGCCTCAGCCACCGGCCCGGGCTGGTGCCCGGAGGGTGATCAGCCCTGGCGCTGCTTGTGGCGCAGGTTGTCGCAGATCACCATGACGCGACCGTGCCGGCGAATCACCTTGCACTTGTCACAGATCTTCTTGACGCTCGGCTTGACCTTCATCGGGTTTTCCTCCGCCACGAACGTCCGGTCTCCCGGTGCGCGCGCAGCAGTGTCGTGGGTGGTCGATCGTACGGCGACGTCGCCTTCGGCCAGGCCGCGGGTGACGTAGCCCCGGATCGGGGACTGACTACTTGTAGCGGTAGACGATCCGGCCGCGGGACAGGTCGTACGGGCTGAGCTCCACCACCACGCGGTCCTCGGGGAGGATCCGGATGTAGTGCTGACGCATCTTTCCCGAGATGTGCGCGAGAACCTTGTGACCGTTCGACAGCTCGACGCGGAACATCGCGTTCGGCAGAGCCTCGATCACACTGCCCTCGATCTCGATGACACCGTCCTTCTTTGCCATATCCTCCGCTAACTCTCGTCGTGACTGCTTCCACGCCCACGGCACCGCAGGGAACCCTGCGAGACCGACAGTCGGGTGTGGATGTCGCGTGTGTCCGCGTACCGCCTACCTCGTGTGCCTCGGCCTGCGCCCCGCTTCCGCGGGGACCGGCAGGCGCCGTCGGCACCCTTTCAAGATCTGGAGGCGTTGAACGGACTACACCCAGCGATCTATCTTACGTCAGTTCGTAAACCATTCAAAGCGAAGACCGCCGACGGCGCACGTCCGGCGCGTGAGCCTCGCCACGCGGGGCCCCTCAGAGGTCGTACTCGACCCCGGGCAGACCGATCATCGTGTGCGGCAGGCTGCCCACGAAGAAGAACAGCATCGGCAGCCACCCGAGCACGATGCCAAGACCCAGCGCGACCAGCACGGACTGCCCGCGCGCGGCCCAGAGCCACACGCCGGCCAGCCACACCACGATGCCGAGCAGCAGGACGGACTCCCACACCAGGAGCGAGGTGCCGAACCCGAGCACGATGCCGACCCACAGGAAGGGGCTCACCGCCAGGCGCCGGCCCCATGCGGCGAGCCAGCGTCCGAACCGCCCCAGGCCGCGGCCGACGGCCGGCAGGACCCGCGCGTACCACGGTCCGCGCGTCCGGTTCGGCCCGGCGTGCGCGGGCGCCGCGTAGGTGGCGTCGGACAGGGTGTGCGCTTCATCGGTCACGGGCCGATCGTAGCCAACTGACCCCGACTTAAATAGTCCCCGGGTGAAAGTCCTCGGGGCTCAGGCGAGCGAGACCGGACGCACCCCGAAGTCGACGAGGCGCTCCGCTCCCCCGTCGACCGCAGTCAGGACGACGATGCCGTCCTCCATGATGGCCGTCGAGTGCTCCCAGTGCGCCGCGCGCGAGCCGTCGGTCGTGACCACCGTCCAGTCGTCCGCGAGCACCCTGGTCTCGCCCCCGCCACGGCTGATCATCGGCTCGATGGCGAGGCACATCCCGGACCGGAGCCGCGGGCCGGAACCCGACGTCCGGTAGTTGTGCACGTCCGGGGGCTGGTGCATGGCGCTGCCGATGCCGTGCCCCACGTACTCCTCGACGATGCCGTACTCGGTGCCGGTGAGCTCACCGGCCAGCTCGACGGCGGTCTCGACCGCCTCGCCCACGGCGTTCAGCCGCCTGGCCGAGGCCAGGGACGCGATGCCCGCCCACATGGCGGTCTCGGTGGCCCGGACGAGCGCGACGTCGGCAAGGTCCGCCCCGGCGGCGACCAGGTCGGCGTCGGGCAGCCGGTGGTCCAGGGCGCCCTCGGCGCCCAGGACGAAGGAGACCGCCGAGTCGCCGTGCCAGCCGTCGACGATCGCGCCGCCGTCGACGGAGACGAGGTCACCCACGGCCAGCACCCGGCTGCCCGGGATGCCGTGGATGACCTCGTCGTTGACCGAGGTGCAGATGACCGCCGGGAAGCCCTGGTAGCCCAGGAACGACGGCGTGGCGCCCGCCGCCTCGATCGTGCGTGAGGCGACGGCGTCCAGGTCGGCGGTGGTCAGGCCCGGCCGGGCGGCAGCCCGGACCGCGGCGAGCGTCTCGGCGACCACCAGACCGGCGCGCCGCATCAGGCGCACCTGGTCCGGCGTCTTGTACTCGATCCGCTCCCGGCCGAAGACCACCGCTCAGCCCAGCTGGGTCGCGAGCGAGGCGAC
This sequence comes from Promicromonospora sp. NPDC059942, assembly GCF_042731755.1. Lineage (NCBI taxonomy): Bacteria > Bacillati > Actinomycetota > Actinomycetes > Micrococcales > Promicromonosporaceae > Promicromonospora > Promicromonospora sp. NPDC059942. The sequence continues at coordinate 92,075 of NZ_JBHWLR010000010.1, read as the reverse complement.
GATGCGGTCGGTGACCTCGGCGATCTCGCCGAGCCCGTCGACCTGCACCAGCAGGTTGCGCTCCCCGTAGGCCGCCGTGAGCGGGGCGGTCTGCTCCGCGTAGATGTCGAGGCGGCGCGCGATGGCCTCCTCGGTGTCGTCGTCCCGGCCCTCTTCCTGGGCCCGTCGCGCGATGCGGCTCAGGAGCTCCGCACGGTCCGCCGTCAGCTCGATGACGCCGTCCAGCTCCCAGCCGAGGTCGGCGAGGATCTGGTCGAGCTCCGTCACCTGGGCGGCGTTGCGGGGGTACCCGTCGAGGATGAAGCCGTCCTTGACGTCCGGCTGGCCGAGGCGGTCGCGGACCATCTCGTTGGTGACCTCGTCCGGGACCAGGTCGCCCTTGTTCGTGTACTCCTGTGCGAGCTTGCCCAGCTCGGTCTCCCCCGCGATGTTCGTGCGGAAGATGTCACCCGTGGAGATCGGGACGATCCCGAAGACCTCGGCGAGGCGGGCGGCCTGCGTACCCTTGCCCGCGCCCTGCGGGCCCATGATGACCAGGCGCGTGACCTGACCCTCCTGGTCCGGACGAGCGTGCAGCTCGCGGCGAGAGGTGGTGGTGGGGGTCTGGCTCAACGGAGGAATCCTTCGTAGTGGCGCTGCTGCAGCTGGGAGTCGATCTGCTTGACCGTCTCCAGCCCGACGCCGACCACGATGAGGATCGAGCTACCACCGAAGGGCAGGTTGGTGCTGACGCCAAGGAAGACGAGCACCAGCGTCGGGATCAGCGCGATCAGCGCGAGGTACAGGGAACCGGCGGAGGTGATCCGGGTGATCACGAAGTCGAGGTACTCCGCCGTGGGGCGGCCGGCACGGATGCCGGGGATGAAGCCGCCGTACTTCTTCATGTTGTCCGCGACCTCGTCCGGGTTGAACGTGATCGACGTGTAGAAGAAGCAGAAGAAGATGATCATCAGCGTGTACACCGCGATGTAGAGCGGCGACGACTGCTGGACCAGGTTGTTGGAGATCCAGATGACCCACTCGGCCGTCTGGTCCCCGAACTGGGCGAGAAGGCCCGGGATGGCGAGGATCGACGCCGCGAAGATCACGGGGATCACGCCGGACATGTTGATCTTGATCGGGATGTACGTGCTGGTGCCGCCGTACATGCGGCGGCCGACCATGCGCTTCGCGTACTGCACCGGGATCCGGCGCTGCGACTGCTCGACGAACACCACGAGACCGATCACCAGGACGATGACCAGGATCATGATCGTGAAGTTCACGACGCCGTTGGCGCCACCGGCGATCGACCACAGGGAGGTCGGGAAGCTGGCCGCGATCGACGTGAAGATCAGCAGCGACATGCCGTTGCCGACGCCGCGCTCGGTGATCAGCTCGCCGAGCCACATGACCAGGCCCGTACCCGCGGTCATGGTGATGACCATGAAGATCGAGGTGAGGATGCTGTCGTCCACGATCACGTTGAGACCGCAGTTCTGGAACAGCACGCCCTGGCGCGCCGTCGTGATGACGGTCGTCGACTGCAGGATCGCGAGGGCGATCGTGAGGTAGCGCGTGTACTGGGTCAGCTTGGTCTGGCCCGACTGGCCTTCCTTGTGCAGGGCCTCGAAGCGTGGGATGACCACGCGAAGCAGCTGCACGATGATGCTCGCCGTGATGTACGGCATGATCCCGAGGGCGAAGATCGACAGCTGCAGCAGCGCGCCGCCGCTGAAGACGTTGATGAGGCCGAGCAGCGAGTCGTTGCCCGCCTGGGCGATACATTGCTGCACGTTTGCGTAGTCCACGCCGGGGGTCGGGATGAACGACCCGAGCCGGAAGATCGCCATGATCGCGATCGTGAACAGCAGCTTGCGCCGCAGGTCTGGCGTCCGGAAAGCCCGGCCGAAAGCGCTGAGCACCCTATCCTCCTGGCCCGCCGTTGCGGGATCTAGTGTCGCCGGCGGGACGCCGGCGAGGTGAGTCGAACGTGGGCCAGACCACAACGGTGCAGCCAGACCGTGTCGGATTCTACGTTGCTTACGGGGTCCGGTGGACCACGTTCGCTCCGGGAAATACTCAAGAGAGCACACAGGGCCGGCCGCGCTCACGCGCCGCCGGCCCTGTCAGCTGTCTCAGGCCTCCGAGACCGAACCGCCGGCCGCCAGGATCTTCTCCTTGGCGGACGTCGAGACGCGGTCGACCGCGATCTCGAGCTTGACGGTGATCTCACCGTTGCCGAGCACCTTCACGGGCTCGCCCTTGCGGACGGCGCCCTTCGCGACCAGGTCCTCGACGGTGACGGAGCCACCCTCGGGGAACAGCGCGGAAAGCTTGTCCAGGTTCACGACCTGGTACTCGACCCGGAACGGGTTCTTGAACCCACGCAGCTTCGGAAGGCGCATGTGCAGAGGCATCTGCCCACCCTCGAAGCCCGCGGGCACCTGGTAACGAGCCTTCGTACCCTTGGTACCACGGCCTGCCGTCTTACCCTTCGAGCCCTCACCGCGACCCACACGGGTCTTCGCGGTCTTGGCGCCGGGGGCCGGACGGAGGTGGTGGACCTTCAGCGGCTTGTTCTCCGCCATGATCACTCGACCTCCTCGACGGCGACGAGGTGCGCCACCGTCTTGACCATGCCACGGATCTCCGCGCGGTCCTCCTTCACGGCGGTGTCGCCGATCCGCTTGAGGCCGAGCGTCCGCAGCGTGTCACGCTGGTTCTGCTTGCCGCCGATGGCGGACTTGGTCTGAGTCACCTTGAGACGAGCCATCACGCACCCGCCTTCGCAGTCGACTCGGCACGACCGGCGGCCTGCGCGCGGAGCAGCGCGGCCGGGGCCACGTCCTCCAGCGGGAGCCCACGACGAGCGGCAACAGCAGCCGGCTCCTCGAGACCCTTCAGGGCCGCGACCGTGGCGTGCACGATGTTGATCGCGTTGGACGAACCGAGCGACTTGCTCAGCACGTCGTGGATGCCCGCGCACTCCAGCACGGCGCGCACCGGACCACCGGCGATCACACCGGTACCCGGCGACGCCGGACGCAGGAACACGACACCGGCTGCGGCCTCACCCTGGATGGGGTGAGGGATGGTGCCCTGGATGCGAGGGACGCGGAAGAAGTTCTTCTTCGCCTCCTCGACACCCTTGGCGATCGCGGCCGGAACTTCCTTGGCCTTGCCGTAGCCGACGCCGACGGTGCCGTCACCATCGCCCACCACGACGAGCGCGGTGAAGCTGAAGCGACGGCCGCCCTTGACGACCTTGGCGACGCGGTTGATGGAGACGACCTTCTCGACGAAGGCGCTCTTCTCCTCGCGCCCGCCGCGACGGTCGTCCCGACGCCCGCCACCACGGCGGTCGTTGCGGTCCTTGTTCTCGGTGGCGGCACCCTGGGGGGCGCCGCTGCGCTGCCCTGCAGCCATCAGAGAGTCCTCTTCTTCCGTGCGTTGGTCATCACAGGGCCAGACCGCCCTCGCGGGCGCCGTCAGCCACAGCAGCGACGCGACCGTGGTACTTGTTGCCGCCGCGGTCGAACACGACGGTGTCGACGCCGACAGCCTTGGCACGCTCGGCGACGAGCTCGCCGACCTTGCGGGCCTTGGCCGTCTTGTCGCCGTCGAACGCACGCAGGTCGGCCTCGAGGGTCGACGCCGAGGCGACGGTCTTGCCCAGGCCGTCGTCCACGATCTGCGCGACCATGTGGCGCGCGGAGCGGGTGACGACCAGACGGGGACGAACGGCGGTGCCGGTGATCTTCTTGCGCAGGCGCAGGTGGCGACGCTGGCGAGCGACGGACTTGCCCTTGCCCAGGATCTTGATAGCCATCGTCACTTACCAGCCTTTCCGACCTTGCGGCGGACGTTCTCGCCGGCGTAGCGCACGCCCTTGCCCTTGTAGGGCTCGGGCTTGCGGATCTTGCGAATGTTCGCTGCGACCTCGCCGACCTGCTGCTTGTCGATGCCCGAGACCGAGAACTTGGTGGGGCTCTCGACAGCGAACGTGACACCCGCGGGGGGCTCGATGACAACGGGGTGGCTGAAGCCGAGCGCGAACTCGAGGCTCGAGCCCTTCGCCACGACGCGGTAACCAGTACCGACGATCTCCAGCTTCTTCTCGTAGCCCTGGGTGACGCCGACGATCATGTTGGCGATCAGGGTACGAGTGAGGCCGTGCAGCGCACGGGAGTTGCGCTCGTCGTCCGGACGGGACACCACGAGCTGGGCGTCCTCCTGAGCGACATTGATGGGTGCGGGCACGTTGTGCTCGAGAGAACCCTTGGGGCCCTTCACGGTCACGAGCGCGCCGCTGACAGTGATGTCCACGCCGGCTGGGACCGGAACGGGAAGCTTGCCGATTCGAGACATTGGCGTTTTCTCCTTTCCGGATTACCAGACGTAGGCGAGGACTTCGCCGCCGACGCCCTTGGCCTGTGCCTGACGGTCGGTCAGCAGGCCGGAGGACGTGGACAGGATCGCCACGCCCAGGCCGCCGAGGACCTTGGGCAGTTCGGTGGACTTGCGGTAGACGCGCAGGCCGGGCTTCGAGATCCGGCGCACGCCGGCAAGGGCGCGCTCCCGGTTCTGCCCGTACTTCAGCTCGAGCGTGAGGGACTTGCCCACCTGGGCGTCCTCCACGGACCAGCTGGAGATGTAACCCTCGGCCTGCAGGATCTCAGCGATGTGCGTCTTCAGCTTCGACGACGGCATGGTGACCGTGTCGTGGTGCGCCGAGTTCGCGTTACGCAGACGGGTCAGCATGTCTGCGATCGGGTCGGTCATAGTCATCGGGCTCTTGCCCTTCCTCGCCGGGGTATCCGAACTGCCTGGTGTGGCTGGACGGACCTACGGCGTAGTTGTGTTACCAGCTGCTCTTGGTGACGCCGGGAAGCTCGCCGCGGTGGGCCATCTCCCGCACGCAGATGCGGCACAGGCCGAACTTGCGGTAGACGGAGTGCGGGCGACCGCACTTCTGGCACCGGGTGTAGGCGCGAACCGCGAACTTCGGCTTGGCGGCCGCCTTGTTGATCAGGGCCTTCTTCGCCATGTCAGTTCTCCTTGAAGGGGAAGCCGAGACGGCGCAGCAGAGAGCGGCCCTCGTCGTCGGTCGTCGCCGTCGTCACGACCGTGATGTCCATACCGCGGACCCGGTCGATCTTGTCCTGGTCGATCTCGTGGAACATCGACTGCTCCGTGAGACCGAAGGTGTAGTTGCCGTGGCCGTCGAACTGCTTGGGCGACAGGCCGCGGAAGTCGCGGATACGCGGCAGAGCGGTGGACAGCAGGCGGTCGAGGAACTCCCACATGCGGTCGCCGCGGAGCGTGACGTGCGCGCCGATCGGCATGCCCTCGCGCAGCTTGAACTGAGCGATGGACTTACGGGCCTTGGTGACCTGCGGCTTCTGACCGGTGATCGCCGAGAGGTCGCGGATGGCGCCCTCGATGAGCTTCGAGTCCTTGGCCGCGTCGCCGACACCCATGTTCACGACGATCTTCGTGAGACCGCCGGCCTGGTGCGGGTTCTTGTGGCCGAACTCCTCGATCAGCGCCGAGAGGATCTCCTCGCGGTACTTCTGCTTGAGGCGCGGCTGGGCCGGGGCCTCGATGGTCGTCTCGGTCATCAGATGTCCTTCCCGGAGCGCTTCGCGACGCGGATCCGGACGGTCTTGGTACGACCGTCACGCTCCACCTGCTCGAGGCGGTACCCGACGCGGGTGCCCTTCTTGGTCTCCGGGTCGACGATCATCACGTTGCTCACGTGGATCGGCGCCTCGACCGTCTCGATGCCACCGGTACGGGTGCCGCGCTGCGACTGCCCCACCTTGGTGTGCTTCGTGACGCGCTGAACACCCTCGACCACGAGACGGTCGGAGTCCTTGAGGACCTCGAGCACGCGGCCGGTCTTGCCCTTGTCGCGACCCGAGATCACGATGACCTGGTCGCCCTTCTTGATCTTCGCCATGGTCAGAGCACCTCCGGAGCCAGCGAGATGATCTTCATGAACCGCTTGTCACGCAGCTCACGACCCACCGGGCCGAAGATGCGGGTGCCGCGAGGCTCACCGTCGTTCTTCAGGATGACGGCGGCGTTCTCGTCGAACTTGATGTAGGAACCGTCGGGACGACGGCGCTCCTTGGCGGTCCGGACGACGACGGCCTTGATGACGTCGCCCTTCTTCACGTTGCCGCCCGGGATCGCGTCCTTGACGGTGGCGACGATGGTGTCGCCGATTCCGGCGTAGCGACGGCCGGAGCCACCGAGAACGCGGATGCAGAGAATCTCCTTGGCACCCGTGTTGTCGGCGACCCGAAGTCGCGACTCCTGCTGGATCATTTGAGTGAACTCCTGTCGTCGAACTGGTTCTCGCGCGGACTGCTTCCGGCGAGCCTGGCCGAACGGATAGTTGCTGTGCTGGGGGCGCCACGCGTACGTGTGTCACGCACCGCCCCCAGCGGGAAGAGAAGTCTTACTTGGCCTTCTCGAGGATCTCCACGAGCCGGAACCGCTTGGTAGCGGACAGCGGGCGGGTCTCCATGATCAGAACGAGGTCGCCGATGCCGGCGCTGTTCTGCTCGTCGTGCGCCTTGACCTTCGTGGTGCGACGGATGACCTTGGCGTAGAGCGGGTGCTTCACCCGGTCCTCGACCTCGATCACGATGGTCTTGTCCATCTTGTCGCTCACCACGTAGCCGCGGCGCACCTTACGCGTCGCGCGCTGGGCCTCGGGGGCCTCAGCAGCAGTCGTGTTGTCGCTCATTGCCTCACTCACTCACGCTCGGAGCCGTACGGATGCCGAGCTCGCGCTCGCGCAGGATCGTGTAGATCCGGGCGATGTCGCGACGCACGGCCTTGAGACGACCGTGGCTCTCGAGCTGGCCGGTCGCCGACTGGAAGCGGAGGTTGAACAGCTCCTCCTTGGCTTCCTTCAGCTTGCCGACGAGAGACTCGTCGTCCATGCCGTCCAGATCGATCGGGGCGAGCCCCTGGGTACCGATAGCCATCAGACACCACCCTCGCGCACCACGAAACGGCACTTCATCGGGAGCTTGTGCATCGCGCGGCGCATGGCCTCACGTGCAAGGGACTCGTCCACGCCGGCCAGCTCGAAAACGATGCGGCCCGGCTTGACGTTGGCGACCCACCACTCCGGCGAACCCTTACCGGAACCCATGCGGGTCTCGGCAGGCTTCTTCGTCAGCGGACGGTCGGGGTAGATGTTGATCCACACCTTGCCGCCACGCTTGATGTGGCGGGTCATTGCGATACGCGCCGCCTCGATCTGGCGGTTGGTGACGTACGCCGGCTCCAGAGCCTGGATGCCGAAGTCGCCGAACGCGATCTGGGTGCCACCCTTGGCCGCGCCGGAGCGCGACGGGTGGTGCTGCTTGCGGTGCTTGACCCTGCGCGGGATCAGCATGGTCAGGCCTCCGTTCCGGTCTCTGCGGCCGGAGCTGCAGGCGCCTCGGCCGCGGGGGCGGACTCTGCGCTGCGCTCGGCCGGACGCTCGTTGCGACGGCCACCGCCACGACGGTCTCCGCCGCGCTCGCCACGCTCAGGGCGGTCGCCCCGGCCACGACCCTGACGGGGCGCGGCTGCAGCCTGCTGAGCAGCGAATTCCTTCTCGGTGGTCTCGCCCTTGTAGATCCACACCTTCACGCCGATGCGGCCGAAGGTGGTGCGGGCCTCGTAGAAGCCGTAGTCGATGTACGCGCGGAGCGTGTGCAGGGGCACGCGGCCCTCGCGGTAGAACTCCGAACGGCTCATCTCGGCGCCACCGAGGCGGCCGGCGACCTGCACGCGGATGCCCTTCGCACCGGCACGCTGGGCGGACTGCATGCCCTTGCGCATCGCGCGACGGAACGAGACACGGCTGGCGAGCTGCTCGGCAATGCCCTGAGCAACGAGCTGCGCGTCGATCTCCGCGTTCTTGACCTCGAGGATGTTGAGCTGGACCTGCTTGCCCGTGAGCTTCTCGAGCTCACCGCGGATGCGGTCTGCCTCAGCACCCCGACGGCCGATGACGATGCCCGGGCGCGCCGTGTGGATGTCCACGCGGACGCGGTCGCGGGTGCGCTCGATCTCGACCTTGGAGATGCCGGCACGCTCGAGGCCGGTGCCCATGAGCTTGCGGATCTGCACGTCCTCGCGGACGTAGTCGCGGTACCGCTGACCAGGCTTGGTGCTGTCGGCGAACCAACGCGACCGGTGGTCGGTGGTGATACCGAGGCGGTACCCGTGCGGGTGAACCTTCTGTCCCACTATCGGGCCCCTTCCTTGTCGGCGAGCACCACGGTGATGTGGCTGGTGCGCTTGAGAATGCGCGTTGCACGTCCCTGAGCCCGCGGGCGGAACCGCTTGAGCGTCGGCCCCTCGTCGACGAGCGCGACGGAAACGAACAGGTCGTTCTCGTCGAAGCGCTCGCTGGCGCGGTCGGCCTTCACCCGAGCGTTGGCGATCGCGCTCTCCACAACCTTGCGGATCGGCTCGCTGGCGGCCTGCGGTGCGAACTTCAGCACCGCGACGGCCTCAGAGGCCTGCTTGCCACGGATGAGGTCCACGACGCGCCGGGCCTTCTGGGGCGTGACACGGACGAACCGCGCCTGCGCCTTGGCTTCCATTGCTGTCCTGCTTCCTTTTCTCAGACAGTCCAGGTCATCACTGCTGTGGGTAGGGAGATCCCTACGCCTCAGCGGCGACGACCCTTCCTGTCGTCCTTCACGTGGCCGCGGAAGGTCCGCGTGGGAGCGAACTCGCCGAGCTTGTGGCCGACCATCGCCTCGGTCACGAAGACCGGGACGTGCTTACGACCGTCGTGCACGGCAAAGGTGTGACCGAGAAAGTCGGGCGTGACGACCGACCGACGGGACCAGGTCTTGATGACATTCTTGGTCCCCTTCTCGTTCTGGACGTCCACCTTCTTCTGGAGGTGTCCGTCTACGAAGGGGCCCTTCTTCAGGCTACGAGGCATGTTTCAGGCTCCTATCAGCGCTTCTTGCCGGTACGACGACGACGGACGATCATCCGGTCGCTCGACTTGTTCGGACGGCGGGTACGACCCTCGGCCTGGCCCCAGGGGCTGACCGGGTGACGACCACCGGACGTCTTACCCTCACCACCACCGTGGGGGTGGTCGACCGGGTTCATGGCGACACCACGGACGGTCGGCCGCTTGCCCTTCCAGCGCATGCGGCCGGCCTTGCCCCAGTTGATGTTCGACTGCTCGGCGTTACCGACCTCGCCGACCGTCGCGCGGCAGCGCAGGTCGACGTTGCGGATCTCGCCGGACGGCATACGCAGCTGGGCGTAGGGGCCGTCCTTGGCGACGAGCTGCACCGACGCACCAGCCGAACGGGCGATCTTCGCGCCGCCGCCGGGCCGGAGCTCGATGGCGTGGATGACCGTACCGGTCGGGATGTTGCGCAGCGGCAGGTTGTTGCCGGGCTTGATGTCGGCGCCTGCACCGGCCTCGATGCGGTCGCCCTGCGACAGCTTGTTCGGCGCGATGATGTAGCGCTTCTCGCCGTCCGCGTAGTGCAGGAGCGCGATGCGGGCCGTGCGGTTGGGGTCGTACTCGATGTGAGCGACCTTCGCAGGCACGCCGTCCTTGTCGTGACGACGGAAGTCGATGACGCGGTAGGCGCGCTTGTGGCCGCCACCCTTGTGCCGCGTCGTGATGCGACCGGTGTTGTTACGGCCGCCGGACTTGCTCAGCGGGCGGACCAGTGACTTCTCCGGCTGCGAGCGCGTGACCTCGACGAAGTCGGCGACGCTGGAGCCTCGACGGCCGGGCGTCGTCGGCTTGTACTTACGGATTCCCATGGAAACCTGTCCTCAATCGTCTCTCGTCAGCTCAGCCGACCGGACCGCCGAAGATGTCGATCGTTCCCTCGCGGAGGGTGACGATCGCACGCTTCGTGTCCTTACGCTTGCCGAGGCCGAAACGCGTGCGACGCGTCTTGCCCTTGCGGTTGATCGTGTTCACCGAGGCGACCTTGACGCTGAAGACCTTCTCGATCGCGATCTTGATCTCGGTCTTGTTGGCGCTCGGGTCCACGATGAAGGTGTACTTGCCCTCGTCGAGAAGGTTGTAGCTCTTCTCGGAGACGACCGGCGCGAGCAGGATGTCGCGCGGGTCCTTCACGGTGACGGTCACTTTGCGGTCTCCTCAGCGGTCTCGGCCTCGGACTCCGTGGCGACAGCCTTCCCGCCCTTGACCGGGCCCTCGAGGAACGCGGCGAGCGCGCCCTCGGTGAAGATGACGTCGTCGGAGACGAGCACGTCGTAGGTGTTCAGCTGGTCGGCGACCAGAAGGTGCACCTCGGGCACGTTGCGAAGGGACTTGACCGTGGCCTCGTCGTCACGCTGCGTCACGATGAGCACGTGCTCACGCGTGGTCAGCTTCGTGATCGTGGAGAGCGCCGTCTTGGTCGACGGGACGCCGTCGATGCCGAAGCCGGCGACGACGTGCACGCGACCCGCGCGAGCGCGGTCGGAGAGCGCACCGCGCAGGGCGGCGGCCTTCATCTTCTTCGGGGTGCGCTGGTCGTACTTGCGCGGCTGCGGGCCGTGGACGGTGCCACCACCGGCGAACTGCGGGGCGCGCGTCGAACCCTGGCGGGCGCGACCGGTGCCCTTCTGCTTGTACGGCTTGCGGCCACCACCGCGGACCTCGCCACGAGTCTTCGTGGAGGCGGTGCCCTGGCGGGCGGCTGCGCGCTGCGCAACGACCACCTGGTGGATCAGCGGAATGTTCACGGCGACGTCGAACACCTCAGCGGGGAGCTCGGCAGTGCCGGACTTCTTGCCCTGGGCGTCCAGGACGTCGACAGTCAGAGCGGTCATCGGGTTCACGCTCCCTTCGCGGCGTTACGCACGAGGACGACGCCACCCTTGGGGCCGGGAACCGCGCCCTTGACGAGCAGCAGACCCTTCTCGACGTCGACCGCGTGAACGGTCAGGTTCTGGGTGGTCTGCCGGTCGTTACCCATCCGGCCGGCCATCCGCACGCCCTTGAAGACTCGCGACGGCGTCGAGGCGCCACCGATCGAGCCCGGCTTGCGGTGGTTGCGGTGCGCACCGTGCGAGGCGCCCACGCCGGAGAAGCCGTGACGCTTCATCACACCGGCGGTGCCCTTGCCCTTGGTGGTACCGATGACGTCGACCAGCGCGCCGGCCTCGAAGGCCTCCGCGGTGATCTCCTGGCCGAGCGTGAACTCGGCGGCGTTCTCGGTGCGAACCTCGGCCACGTGACGACGCGGCGTCACGCCGGCCTTCTCGAAGTGGCCCTTGAGGGGCTTGGTGACCTTGCGGGGGTCGACCTGGCCGGCCGCGAGCTGAACAGCCGCGTAGCCGTCGGTGTCCACCGTGCGGATCTGGGTCACCACGTTGGTGCCCACGGAGACCACGGTCACCGGCACGAGGCGGCCTGCCTCGTCCCAGAGCTGGGTCATACCAAGCTTCGTGCCGAGCAACGCGGTCACGTTCTTCTGCTGGTTGGTCATGATGTCCTCCAGCCTCAGAGCTTGATCTCGATGTTCACGTCCGCCGGCAGGTCGAGTCGCATGAGCGAGTCGACGGCCTTGGGCGTGGGATCGATGATGTCGATGAGCCGCTTGTGCGTACGCATCTCGAAGTGCTCGCGGCTGTCCTTGTACTTGTGAGGCGACCGGATCACAACGAAGACGTTCTTCTCCGTCGGCAGCGGCACCGGACCCACGACCGTCGCACCAGCGCGAGTGACCGTGTCGACGATCTTGCGCGCCGAACTGTCGATCACCTCGTGGTCGTAGGACTTGAGCCGGATGCGGATCTTCTGTCCCGCCATGGCGTCGTCTGACTCTCTCTCTCGAACCGCTACTGTCCGACCCACGCACTCGGGCGTGTCGCTTAATGCGGCACAGCCGGGCGCAGAACACCATTGCTGGTGCCGGGGCCGTTGGGAAGTGATCTGACCCAGCTCTGAAGCTGGACCGACCACGACGTTTGCTGAGCCTGCTCGGAACAGTGCCTCCGGAAAACCGGAGAACGTGTGCTCCGCGGGGCGCCCCATACGCATCGAACAACAGGCGATAAACCCCGCGACTCCTCGTCCGGATTACCCCGGGAGGATGACCGCTCCAGCCTCTGTCGGCCCCGATCGATCCGGGACCTGGACTGCGGTTCTGCACACTGTTCGACACTTGAAAGAGCGCGCCTGTGACAGGCAACTATGCAATCTTGCCATACGACTTGGCATGAGCCAAACGCAAGGCGGTGTGATGCCCACTACTCAAGCAACAGGGCCCGGGCGCCGAAGCGCCCGGGCCCCATCGTTCAGCTGACTTCCGTCAGATGAGACCGTGCTCCAGGATCACTTGAGGATCTTGGTGACGCGGCCCGATCCGACCGTGCGGCCACCCTCGCGGATGGCGAAGCCCAGGCCCTCCTCCATGGCGATCGGCTGGATCAGCTCGACCGACATCTCGGTGTTGTCGCCGGGCATGACCATCTCGGTGCCCTCGGGCAGCGTGATGACGCCGGTGACGTCCGTGGTACGGAAGTAGAACTGCGGGCGGTAGTTCGAGTAGAACGGGTTGTGACGGCCACCCTCGTCCTTGCCCAGGATGTAGACCTGCGCCTCGAAGTTCGTGTGCGGGGTGATGGAACCCGGCTTCACGACGACCTGGCCACGCTCGACGTCCTCGCGCTTGATGCCACGCAGGAGGAGACCGGTGTTGTCGCCGGCCTGCGCCTGGTCCATCTGCTTGTGGAACGTCTCGATGCCCGTGACGGTGGTCTTCTGCGGAACGCGGATACCCACGATCTCGACATCAGAGTTGATGTCCAGGGTTCCACGCTCGACCTTGCCGGTGACGACGGTGCCACGACCGGTGATCGTGAAGACGTCCTCGATCGGCATGAGGAACGGCTTGTCGAGGTCGCGCTCCGGCTCCGGAACGTTCTCGTCGACGGCGTCCATCAGCTCGACGATCTTCTCGACCCACTCCGGGTCGCCCTCGAGAGCCTTGAGGCCCGAGACGCGAACGACCGGCGCGTTGTCGCCGTCGAACTCCTGCGACGACAGCAGCTCGCGGACCTCCATCTCGACGAGCTCGAGGATCTCCTCGTCGTCGACCATGTCGGACTTGTTGAGCGCCACGAGCAGGTACGGCACGCCGACCTGGCGGGCGAGCAGCACGTGCTCACGCGTCTGGGCCATCGGGCCGTCGGTCGCGGCGACCACCAGGATCGCGCCGTCCATCTGGGCGGCACCGGTGATCATGTTCTTGATGTAGTCGGCGTGACCCGGGGCGTCGACGTGCGCGTAGTGGCGCTTCGGCGTCTCGTACTCGATGTGCGCGATGTTGATCGTGATACCGCGCTGCTTCTCCTCCGGCGCGGCGTCGATCTCGTCGAAGTTGCGCTGCGTGTTCGCCGGGAGCTCCGGGTACTTGTCCGCAAGCGTCTTCGAGATCGCGGCGGTCAGCGTCGTCTTACCGTGGTCGACGTGACCGATCGTGCCGATGTTGACGTGCGGCTTGGTCCGCTCGAACTTGGCCTTAGCCACTGGGGTCCTCCTGGGACTTGGGTAGATGTTCCGAACGTTGCAGATGCTCGGCCAAGAAGCCTACAACTGCGGGGCGTGCGGTTTTTCCTACAGGTTGGTTGTGCGGGTCGACCTGTGGGGACTCACTCGCCCCGGGTCTTCTTGATGATCTCTTCGGCAACTGCCTTGGGAACCTCGGCGTAGCTGTCGAACTGCATCGAGTACACCGCGCGACCCTGGGTCTTCGACCGGAGGTCACCGATGTAGCCGAACATCTCGCTGAGCGGCACCTGGGCGCGAACGACCTTCACACCGGTCGCGTCCTCCATGGACTGGATCATGCCACGTCGAGAGTTGATGTCGCCGATCACGTCGCCCATGTACTCCTCGGGCGTACGCACCTCGACGGCCATGACCGGCTCGAGCAGGACAGGGTCGGCGCGCTTGACGCCTTCCTTGAAGACCATCGAACCGGCAATCTTGAACGCCATCTCCGAGGAGTCGACGTCGTGGTACGCACCGTCGATCAGCGTCGCCTTCACGCCGACGACCGGGAAGCCTGCCAGCACACCCTGCTGCATGGCCGACTGGATACCGGCGTCGACCGACGGGATGTACTCGCGCGGGATGCGGCCACCGGTGACGGCGTTCTCGAACTCGTAGAGCTCGCCCTCCGACGTCTCCAGCGGCGCGAAGGTCACCTGGACCTTGGCGAACTGGCCGGAACCACCCGTCTGCTTCTTGTGCGTGTAGTCGATCTTCTCCGCCGTGCGGCGGATCGTCTCGCGGTACGCGACCTGCGGCTTGCCGACGTTCGCCTCGACCTTGAACTCGCGACGCATACGGTCGACGAGGATGTCGAGGTGGAGCTCGCCCATACCGCCGATGACGGTCTGGCCGGTCTCGTCGTCCAGCTTCACGCGGAAGGTCGGGTCCTCCTGCGCGAGCTTCTGGATCGCGGTCGACAGCTTCTCCTGGTCGGCCTTCGTCTTCGGCTCGATGGCCACGTCGATGACGGGCTCCGGGAAGCTCATCGACTCGAGGATGACCTGGTTCTGCGGGTCCGACAGGGTGTCACCGGTGGTGACGTCCTTGAGCCCGATGAACGCGTAGATGTGCCCTGCGTGGGCTTCCTCGACCGGGTTCTCCTTGTTGGAGTGCATCTGGAAGAGCTTCCCGATGCGCTCCTTCTTGCCCTTGGTCGAGTTCTGCACCTGGGCGCCCTGCGCGACCTTGCCCGAGTAGACGCGGACGTAGGTGAGCTTGCCGAAGAACGGGTGCGTGGCGACCTTGAAGGCGAGAGCCGAGAACGGCTCCGACTCCTCGGGACGACGCTCGATGATCTTCTCGGCGTCCTTGACGTCGTGGCCCTGGACGGCCGGCACGTCGAGCGGCGACGGGAGGTAGTCGATGACGGCGTCGAGCATGGGCTGCACGCCCTTGTTCTTGAACGCCGAGCCGCACAGGACCGGGAAGGCCGCGGACGAGATGACGAGCTTGCGGATGCCGCTCTTGATCTCGGGGATCGTGAGCTCCTCGCCACCGAGGAACTTCTCGAGCAGCTCGTCGTCCGCCTCGGCGACGGCCTCGATGAGCTCGGCACGGTACTGCTGCGCCTTCTCGACGAGGTCGGCCGGGATCTCCTCGACCTCGTACTCCTCGCCCATCTTGGTGTCGCCGCGCCAGGTGAGCGCCTTCATCTCGATGAGGTCGACAACGCCCTCGAAGTCGTTCTCGGCGCCGATCGGGAGCTGGATGACCAGCGGCTTCGCCTTGAGGCGCTCCACGATGGTCTTCACGGTGAAGTAGAAGTCCGCACCGAGCTTGTCCATCTTGTTGACGAAGCAGATGCGCGGGACGTCGTACTTGTCCGCCTGCCGCCACACCGTCTCGGACTGGGGCTCGACACCCTCCTTGCCGTCGAAAACGGCAACCGCGCCGTCGAGCACGCGGAGCGACCGCTCCACCTCGACCGTGAAGTCGACGTGGCCCGGCGTGTCGATGATGTTGATCTGGTTGTTCTTCCAGTAGCAGGTCGTCGCGGCGGACGTGATCGTGATGCCGCGCTCCTGCTCCTGCTCCATCCAGTCCATCGTCGACGCACCGTCGTGCGTCTCACCGATCTTGTAGTTCACACCCGTGTAGAACAGGATGCGCTCGGTCGTCGTGGTCTTTCCGGCATCGATGTGGGCCATGATGCCGATGTTGCGGACCTTGTTCAGGTCGGTCAGCACGTCGAGTGCCACGGTGTCTTACCCCTTGGTCTAAAGGTGGGCTTGGGGGCCGGCGGTTATGCATCCACCGACGGCCCCGGGGGTCACCCGGGGCCGCTCGGAAGCTACTACCAGCGGTAGTGCGCGAAGGCCTTGTTGGAGTCGGCCATCTTGTGCATGTCCTCGCGGCGCTTGACCGCGGCACCGAGACCGTTCGACGCGTCGAGGATCTCGTTCATGAGACGCTCGGTCATCGTCTTCTCGCGGCGAGCGCGGGAGAAGTCGGTGAGCCAGCGGAGGGCGAGCGTGGTGGCGCGCGTCGGACGCACGTCGACCGGCACCTGGTAGGTGGCGCCACCGACACGGCGGGAGCGCACCTCGAGAGCCGGACGGACGTTGTCGAGCGCGCGCTTGAGCACCACGACAGGGTCGCCGTCGGTCTTGGCGCGGACGCCCTCGAGGGCGCCGTAGACGATCGCCTCGGCGGTCGACTTCTTGCCGTCGAGCAGGACCTTGTTGATCAGCTGCGTGACAACCGGGGACCCGTAGACCGGGTCGACGATGAGCGGCCGCTTCGGGGCCGGACCCTTGCGGGGCATCAGCTCTTCTCCTTCTTGGCGCCGTAACGGGACCGAGCCTGCTTGCGACCCTTCACGCCCTGCGTGTCGAGCGCGCCGCGGACGATCTTGTAGCGGACACCGGGAAGGTCCTTCACACGGCCGCCGCGCACGAGCACGATGGAGTGCTCCTGCAGGTTGTGGCCGACACCGGGGATGTACGCGGTGACCTCGACCTGCGAGGAGAGCTTCACACGGGCGACCTTGCGGAGGGCCGAGTTCGGCTTCTTGGGGGTGGTGGTGTACACACGGGTGCACACGCCGCGCCGCTGGGGGGAGCCCTTGAGGGCCGGGGTCTTCGACTTCCCGGCCTTCGAGGTCCGCCCCTTGCGGACGAGCTGCTGGATCGTAGGCACTACGTCTCCGTCGTCTTCTTGAGCTTCGGCGACGCCCTGCCGGCGTCCCCGTCAATGGTTCTGGCTTGTGCGTGCCGATCGCATGCGGCACCCACAGCCCCGCACGGGGACTGCTACGCCACTTACCACCGGCTCGATGGCCCGGCTCCACCACCGGGGCACGTACGTGCTCCGGGAGGTTCTTGCCGGGGTGCCCACGCACTCACATCGGCCGCTTTCCGAAGCCACCTTGCGGCGGCCTTCAAGAGGTGCGGCCCGACGGCGCAGGCACGGATTCCTAGGTTACCCGCGTGTCTACGGGGGGTCAAAACGAATCGGGTGTGAGATGCGCCCGAGAAACCGCCAAGCAGAGCGCCTGCCCGGCTCCGTACGGGACGAACCCGTGCGGAGCAGGACAGGCGCTCTACCTGACGGTCAGAGGATCAGGTCAGCGGAAGTCGCCGAGGTCCAGGTCCTCCAGCGGGATCGCCTCGCCCGAACCCATACCGAGGGTCGGGAAGTCGATCTCGTCGTAGCCGAAGCTCGGGTAGAGCTCGGCCTTGGCCTGCTCGGTGGGCTCGACCTCGACGTTGCGGTAACGGGGCAGACCCGTACCGGCCGGGATGAGCTTACCGATGATGACGTTCTCCTTGAGGCCCAGCAGCGGGTCACGGCGACCGCTCATCGACGCCTCGGTGAGCACCCGGGTGGTCTCCTGGAAGGAGGCCGCCGAGAGCCACGAGTCGGTGGCGAGCGAGGCCTTCGTGATACCCATCAGCTCCGGACGGCCGGCGGCCGGCTGGCCACCCTCCGACACGGCCTTGCGGTTCGCGTCCTCGAAGCGCATGCGCTCCGCGAGCTCACCCGGCAGCAGCTGCGAGTCACCCGAGTCGAGCACGGTCACGCGCCGCAGCATCTGCCGCACGATGACCTCGATGTGCTTGTCGTGGATGTCCACGCCCTGGCTGCGGTAGGTCTCCTGGACCTGGTCCACCAGGTGCGTCTGCGTGGCACGCGGGCCGAGGATGCGCAGCACCTTCTTCGGGTCGACGGCACCCTGCACGAGCTGGGTACCGACCGTCACGTGGTCGCCGTCCGCGATCTTCAGACGGGCACGCTTGGTGACCGGGTACTTGATCTCCTCGCCACCGTCGTCCGGCGTCAGCACGAGGTGACGCGTCCGCTCGGTGTCCTCGATCGTCACGCGACCCGTGTACTCCGCGATGGGCGCCTCACCCTTGGGGGTGCGGGCCTCGAAGAGCTCGGTGACACGCGGCAGACCCTGCGTGATGTCCTCGGCGGCAGCCACACCACCGGTGTGGAAGGTACGCATCGTCAGCTGCGTGCCCGGCTCACCGATCGACTGCGCCGCGATGATGCCGACGGCCTCGCCGATGTCCACGAGCAGACCCGTGGCCAGGGAGCGGCCGTAGCACTTGGCGCAGGTACCGACACGGGACTCGCACGTCAGGACCGAACGGACCTTGACGTTCTCGATGCCCGCGGCGATGACCTGGTCGATGATGACGTCGCCGGCGTCCGACCCGGCGGTCGCGATGACGTTGCCGTCGGCGTCCACCACGTCGGTCGCGAAGGTACGCGAGTAGATGCTGGTCTCGACGCGGTCGTCCGGGACGAGCGAGCCGTCCGCGAGCTTCTCCGCGACCGGCAGCGTGAGGCCACGCTCGGTACCGCAGTCCTCCTCGCGGATGATGACGTCCTGCGAGACGTCCACCAGACGACGGGTCAGGTAACCCGAGTCAGCCGTACGGAGGGCCGTGTCGGCCAGACCCTTACGGGCACCGTGCGTCGCGATGAAGTACTCGAGGACGGACAGGCCCTCACGGTAGTTGGACTTGATCGGACGAGGGATGATCTCGCCCTTCGGGTTCGCCACCAGACCGCGCATACCGGCGATCTGACGAACCTGCATCCAGTTACCACGAGCACCCGAGCCCACCATGCGCATCACGGTGTTCCGCGCGTTGCTCTCGAGGTTGACCCGCATGGCCGACGCGACCTTGTCGGTCGCCTGCGTCCAGATCTCGATGAGCTCCTGACGGCGCTCGTCGTCGGTGATCAGACCCTTGTCGAACTGCTGCTGGACCTTGAGGGCCCGAGCCTCGTGCTCGTCGAGGATCTCGCCCTTGACGGTCGGGGCGGCGACGTCCGAGATGGCGATCGTGACGCCCGAACGCGTGGCCCACCGGTAGCCGGCGTCCTTCAGCGCGTCCAGCGCCGCGGCCACCTCCACCTTCGGGTAGCGCTCGGCGAGGTCGTTGACGATCGTCGACAGACGCTTCTTGTCGGCGATCCCGTTCTCGTACGGGTAGTCGACGGGCAGCGTCTCGTTGAAGAGGTACCGGCCGAGGGTGGTGTCGAACAGGAGCTGCTGCCCCTGCTCCCAGCCCTCGGGAGCCTCGAAGTCCTTCAGCGGCGGCACCAGGTCGGACATCCGCAGCCGGATCTTGGCGTTGATGTCCAGCTCGCCACGGTCGAAGGCCATGATGGCCTCGGCCACGGAGCCGAACGCACGCCCCTCGCCCACGGCGCCCGGACGGTCGCTCGTGAGGTGGTGCAGACCGATGATCATGTCCTGCGAGGGCATGGTCACCGGACGGCCGTCCGACGGCTTCAGGATGTTGTTGCTCGAGAGCATGAGGATGCGGGCCTCGGCCTGCGCCTCGGCGCTCAGGGGCAGGTGCACGGCCATCTGGTCACCGTCGAAGTCGGCGTTGAACGCGCCGCAGACGAGCGGGTGCAGGTGGATGGCCTTGCCCTCGACGAGCTGCGGCTCGAACGCCTGGATACCCAGACGGTGCAGCGTCGGCGCACGGTTCAGGAGCACCGGGTGCTCCGTGATGACCTCTTCGAGCACGTCCCAGACCACGGGGCGGGTGCGCTCGACCATGCGCTTGGCGCTCTTGATGTTCTGCGCGTGGTTCAGCTCCACGAGCCGCTTCATGACGAACGGCTTGAACAGCTCGAGCGCCATCTGCTTGGGCAGACCGCACTGGTGCAGCTTGAGCTGCGGGCCGACCACGATGACCGAACGGCCCGAGTAGTCGACGCGCTTGCCGAGCAGGTTCTGACGGAACCGGCCCTGCTTGCCCTTGAGCATGTCGGAGATCGACTTCAGCGGACGGTTGCCGGGGCCCGTCACCGGGCGACCACGACGGCCGTTGTCGAACAGCGAGTCGACGGCCTCCTGGAGCATCCGCTTCTCGTTGTTGACGATGATCTCCGGCGCGCCCAGGTCCAGGAGCCGCTTGAGGCGGTTGTTCCGGTTGATGACGCGGCGGTACAGGTCGTTCAGGTCCGACGTCGCGAACCGGCCACCGTCGAGCTGCACCATCGGGCGCAGGTCCGGCGGGATGACCGGGACGGCGTCGAGCACCATCGCCGTGGGCGAGTTGGTGGTCGTCAGGAACGCGTTCACGACCTTGAGGCGCTTGAGCGCACGGGTCTTGCGCTGGCCCTTGCCGGAGCGGATGGTCTCGCGCAGCGACTCGGCCTCGGCGTCCAGGTCGAAGTTCTGCAGGCGCTGCTGGATCGCGTTCGCGCCCATCGCACCCTCGAAGTAGGTGCCGTAGCGGTCCTGGAGCTGGCGGTACAGCATCTCGTCGCCCTCGAGGTCGGCGACCTTGAGGTTCTTGAACCGGTCCCAGACCTGCTCGAGGCGGTCCAGCTCCTGGTCCGCGCGCTTGCGCAGCTGAGCCATCTCGCGCTCGGCGGAGTCGCGCACCTTGCGGCGCGCGTCAGCCTTGGCACCCTCGGCCTCGAGCTCGGCCAGGTCGGCCTCGAGCTTCTGGGCGCGGGTGTTGATGTCGTTGTCCCGGCGGTCGGAGATCTCCTTCTTCTCGAGATCGATCTCGTTCTGCAGGTTGGGCAGGTCCTCCTGGCGGGCCTCGTCGTCGACCGACGTGATCATGTAGGCCGCGAAGTAGATGACCTTCTCCAGGTCCTTCGGTGCCAGGTCCAGCAGGTAGCCCAGGCGGGACGGCACACCCTTGAAGAACCAGATGTGCGTGACGGGGGCGGCGAGCTCGATGTGGCCCATGCGCTCACGGCGCACCTTGGAACGCGTGACCTCCACACCACAGCGCTCGCAGATGATGCCCTTGAAGCGCACGCGCTTGTACTTGCCGCAGTAGCACTCCCAGTCGCGGGTCGGACCGAAGATCTTCTCGCAGAAGAGCCCGTCCTTCTCCGGCTTGAGGGTGCGGTAGTTGATGGTCTCTGGCTTCTTGACCTCACCGTGCGACCAGGCACGGATGTCCTCGGCCGTGGCGAGGCCGATACGCAGCTCGTCGAAGACGTTGACGTCGAGCAAGGTGTCCTACTTCCTGAAGTTCTCGAAAATCCTCGGGGTGTCCAGGCCCGCGCCCGGTGCACGGGCGCGGCCTGGTATCAGATCTCGTCGACGCTGGAGGCGGCGTTGGGCCGCCGCGAGAGGTCGATGCCGAGCTCCTCAGCGGCGCGGTACACCTCGTCGTCGGACTCCTTCATCTCGATGGAGACACCGTCGCTCGAGAGCACCTCGACGTTCAGGCACAGCGACTGCATCTCCTTGAGAAGCACCTTGAAGGACTCCGGGATACCCGAGTCGGGGATGTTCTCGCCCTTGACGATCGCCTCGTAGACCTTGACACGGCCCGGGACGTCGTCGGACTTGATGGTGAGCAGCTCCTGGAGCGTGTACGCGGCGCCGTACGCCTCGAGAGCCCAGACCTCCATCTCACCGAAACGCTGACCACCGAACTGCGCCTTACCACCCAGCGGCTGCTGCGTGATCATCGAGTACGGACCGGTCGAGCGCGCGTGGATCTTGTCGTCGACCAGGTGGTGCAGCTTCAGGATGTACATGTAACCGGTGGAGACGGGCTCCGGGAACGGCTCGCCGGAGCGGCCGTCGAAGAGCTGCGCCTTGCCGTCCTGGTTGACCATGCGCTGACCGTCACGGTTCGGCAGGGTCGCACCGAAGAGACCGCGCAGGGCGACCTCCTCCAGGCCGTCGAACACCGGGGTGGCGACGGGGCGGCTCGGCTCGCTCTTGTGGGCGACCTCGGGAAGGCTCTCCAGCCACTCCCCGCCCTTGTCCTCCGCGAGGGAGACGTCCCAGCCCTGCTTGGCGATCCACCCGAGGTGGGTCTCCAGCACCTGGCCCACGTTCATACGGCCCGGCACACCCAGCGGGTTCAGGATGACGTCGACCGGCGTGCCGTCCTCGAGGAACGGCATGTCCTCCTGCGGGAGGATCTTCGAGATGACGCCCTTGTTGCCGTGGCGGCCGGCCAGCTTGTCACCGACGGTGATCTTGCGGCGCTGCGCGATGTAGACGCGCACCAGCTGGTTCACGCCGGCGGGCAGCTCGTCGCCGTCCTCCCGGTTGAACTCGCGCACCGCGATGACCGTGCCCTGCTCGCCGTGGGGAACCTTGAGCGAGGTGTCGCGCACCTCGCGCGCCTTCTCGCCGAAGATCGCGCGCAGCAGGCGCTCCTCCGGGGTCAGCTCGGTCTCACCCTTGGGGGTGACCTTGCCGACCAGGATGTCGCCCGCGCCGACCTCGGCACCGATGCGGATCACGCCGCGCTCGTCGAGGTCCGCGAGGACCTCCTCGGAGACGTTCGGGATGTCCCGCGTGATCTCCTCCGGGCCGAGCTTGGTGTCGCGCGCGTCGACCTCGTGCTCCTCGATGTGGATCGAGGAGAGGACGTCGTCCTCCACGAGGCGCTGCGACAGGATGATCGCGTCCTCGTAGTTGTGACCCTCCCACGACATGAACGCGACCAGCAGGTTGCGGCCGAGCGCGAGCTCGCCCTCGTCCGTCGCCGGGCCGTCCGCGAGCACGGAGCCGACCTCGACCCGCGCACCCTCGTCGACCAGCACGCGCTGGTTGTAGCTCGTGCCCTGGTTGGAGCGCACGAACTTGTGCACGCGGTACGAGCCCGTCGTGCCGTCGTCGTTCGCCACGAGCACCAGGTCGGCCGAGACCTCGGTGACCACACCGGGCTTGGTCGCCACGATGACGTCGCCGGCGTCGACCGCCGCACGGCGCTCCATGCCGGTACCGACCACGGGGGCCTCGGACCGCACCAGCGGCACGGCCTGGCGCTGCATGTTGGCACCCATGAGGGCGCGGTTGGCGTCGTCGTGCTCGAGGAACGGGATCAGGGCCGTCGCGACCGACACCATCTGGCGCGGCGAGATGTCCATGTAGTCGACCTCGGCACCCGGGATGTCGTTGGTCTCGCCACCCTTCGTGCGGACCAGGACGCGGTCGAGGACGAATGTGCCGTCCTCGAGCAGCGGCGTGTTGGCCTGCGCGATGATGTAGCGGTCCTCGTCATCGGCCGTGAGGTAGTCGATGTTGTCGGTGACCTTGCCGTCCTCGACCCGGCGGTACGGCGTCTCGATGAAGCCGAACGGGTTGATGCGACCGAACGACGCGAGCGAACCGATCAGACCGATGTTCGGACCCTCAGGGGTCTCGATCGGGCACATGCGGCCGTAGTGCGACGGGTGGACGTCACGGACCTCCATGCCGGCGCGGTCGCGGGACAGACCACCCGGGCCGAGCGCGTTCAGACGCCGCTTGTGCGTCAGACCGGCCAGCGGGTTGTTCTGGTCCATGAACTGCGACAGCTGCGACGTGCCGAAGAACTCACGGATCGACGCGACGACCGGACGGATGTTGATCAGCGTCTGCGGCGTGATGGCCTCGACGTCCTGCGTGGTCATGCGCTCGCGAACGACGCGCTCCATGCGGGACAGACCCGTGCGCACCTGGTTCTGGATGAGCTCACCCACGGCGCGGATGCGGCGGTTGCCGAAGTGGTCGATGTCGTCGACCTCGACGCGCACCTCGACGGGCTGGCCGTTGCGGACGCCGTCCATGGTGGTCTTGTCCGCGTGCAGCGACGCCAGGTACTTGATCGTGTGGACCACGTCGGTCAGCGACAGCGTGGACTCGGCCAGCTCCGCGTCGACACCGAGCTTCTTGTTCGCCTTGTAGCGGCCGACCTTGGCGAGGTCGTAGCGCTTCGGGTTGAAGTAGAAGTTCTCGAGCAGGGCACGACCGGCCTCGACCGTCGGCGGCTCACCCGGGCGGATCTTGCGGTACAGGTCGACCAGGGCCTCGTCCTCGGTGTGGACGTGGTCCTTCTCGAGCGTGTCGAGCACGGACGGGAAGTCGGCGAACTGCTCGCGGATCTCCGACTCGGTCATGCCGAGGGCCTTGAGCAGCACCGTGACGGACTGCTTGCGCTTGCGGTCGACGCGCACGCCGACGGCGTCGCGCTTGTCGATCTCGAACTCGAGCCACGCACCACGCGAGGGGATGATCTTCGCGGAGAAGACGTCCTTGTCGCTGGTCTTGTCCGGGGTGCGCTCGAAGTACACGCCCGGGGAACGCACCAGCTGCGAGACGACGACGCGCTCGGTGCCGTTGATGATGAAGGTGCCGCGCGCCGTCATGAGCGGGAAGTCGCCCATGAAGACCGTCTGGCTCTTGATCTCACCGGTGGTGTAGTTGACGAACTCCGCGGTGACGAACAGCGGGGCCGCGTAGGTGAAGTCCTTCTCCTTGCACTCGTCCGCCGTGTACTTCGGCGGCTCGAAGCGGTGGTTCGAGAAGGAGAGAGACATCGAGGAGCCGAAGTCCTCGATCGGGGAGATCTCCTCGAAGATCTCTTCCAGTCCGGAGGTTTCCGGGACATCATTACGACCAGCCGCCTTGGCAGTTTCTACCCTGCCCTGCCAGGCTGGGTTACCAAGAAGCCAGTCGAAGCTCTCGGTCTGCAGGCCAAGCAGGTCGGGGACCTCGAGTGGCTCATAGATCTTTGCGAAGGAAACGCGACGGGAAGCGGTACGGTTCGCAATGGCTTCGGCGGACGGAGCTGAAGGGGTGCGCGAGGCAGCCAAGAGGGGTCCTTCCCTGCAGTTCGGGTGAACGCTGTACGCTCTGCGGTGCTGCAGGATGCTCTGCCGGATTCACCGGTCACCGGTGGGCATCCCCTGAGCGGGGATGCGACCAGGACTTTCGGGAAGCAGGGGGAGGCGTCGAGGGCACACGCGGGCGCAAAGCGCTAGCATACCTATCTGGTTCTAGTATGTCCAGTCGCCCTACGTCCTGCACGTCGAGACTGTGGGAATCCTCGAATCGTTGCGTATCCGCACTGCCGCGGCGTGGCGGCTGGACGGGGCGGCGCAAGGCGGTTCAACGGGTGCGTCGCGGGTGATATTCCCGGACGACCTGGCCGGACGGTCCGCGCACGCGAGAGGCCCGCACCCCGAGGGGGTGCGGGCCTCTGCAGTCGGCGGACGGTCGCCCGGGACGAGCCCGGGCGGCCGTCACACCAGCCCGAAGGCGGTGATGCCTGAGGTCACTTGAGGGTGACGGTGGCGCCGGCGCCCTCCAGGGCAGCCTTCGCCTTCTCGGCGGCGTCCTTGTCGGCGCCCTCGAGAACCGGCTTCGGCGCGCCGTCGACCAGGTCCTTGGCCTCCTTGAGACCGAGGGACGTGAGCGCGCGCACCTCCTTGATGACCTGGATCTTCTTGTCGCCGGCAGCCTCGAGGATGACGTCGAACTCGGTCTTCTCCTCCACGGCCTCAGCGGCAGCGGCGGCCGGGCCGGCAACGGCAGCGGCGACCGGAGCGGCGGCGGTGACGTCGAACTTCTCCTCGAAGGCCTTCACGAAGTCGGAGAGCTCGATGAGCGTGAGCTCCTCGAAGGCGGACAGGAGCTCGTCGGTGGAGAGCTTCGCCATGATGGCGTTCCTTTCAGTTGGCGCTTCGCGGGCCGGTGCCGGCCCGCGAGAAGCAGGGGGGGGTGTGAACTGGCGCTGCCACCTGATCAGGCGGCAGCACCCTCCGATTCCTGCTTCTGACGCAGGGCATCGATGGCACGGGCGACCTGGGCGGGCTTGGCGGTGAAGGCGTAAGCAGCACGCGTCAGCGTGGCCTTCAGACCGCCGGCCACCTTGGCCAGCAGAACCTCGCGGGACTCGAGGTCCGCGAGCTTCGTGATCTCCGCGCTGGACATCGGGCGGCCGTCGAGCACGCCGCCCTTGATGACCAGTGCGGGGTTCGCCTTGGCGAAGTCACGCAGACCCTTCGCAGCCTCGACCGGGTCCCCGGTCACGAATGCGATGGCGGACGGGCCCTTCAGGTCGGCGTCGAGACCCTCGACACCGGCCTCCTTGGCCGCGATCCCCGTCAGCGTGTTCTTCACCACGGCGTAGGTTGCGTTGCCGCTGAGCGACCGACGCAGCTCCTTGAGCTGCGCGACGGTGAGCCCGCGGTACTCGGTCAGCACGGCTGCGCTCGAGTCGCGGAACTTGTCCGCGAGCTCTGCGACAGCGGCTGCCTTGTCCGGCCTCGCCATGGCAATCCTTCCGGTGGTGGTACCACCGTCCCCTGGGGCGTGAGCCCCGGGCGTTGCCCCGGAACGAGAAAAAGAGCCCCGGCGCAGGTGCACGGGGCTCGGTTCGCGCGGCAGGACCGCACTCGAGTTCGTCACCTGCGCAGGCCCCCGCTCTCAGCGGGACTTCGGTCTTCTTCCGCCCGGTGCTCTTACGAGCGGGCAGCGTCGGACGACCGGCGGTCTTGGGTTACCCGAGAACTATACATGGCTTCACGCGTGGGGCCGCACGCACGAAGCGGTGGGCTGCGCCACACGGCGGACGACGCCGTCCGCGCGCCGCCGAGCGCCGCCCGCCGGCGGTCACCGGCCCAGGCCCTCCAGGGACGCGAAGCACACCAGCGGCACCGGCTCGGGCTCGTCCGCGAGCGCCGCGGCGAGCGCGGCCTCCGGGTCGTCCGTGGCGCGCAGGTGGGCGTGGAACCGGGGCATCACGCGCGCGGCGACGGCGTCCGACAGCGGGGCGACGGCGGCGACGACCGCGCGGGCGCCGAGCCGCAGGAGCACGGACGACAGGCCGAGCACCTCGCCGCCGACCACCTGGGACGAGCCGCCGACCTCGCAGGCCGAGAGGACGAGCACGGATCCGGGGAGCCGGGTGCCGTCGAGCTCGTGGGCGAACAGCGGCCCGTCGGCGAGGTCGACGAAGGCGAAGAGCGGGTTGTCGGCGTCGTGCCTGCCGTGGGTGGCGAGGTGCACGATGTCGTGGGTGGCGAGCACGGCCCGCACCGCCGCCGTCGTCGCGGCGGCGCCGGTGAGGACCGTGGCCCCCGGCCATACCGCGCCGACGGCCCGCACCTCGCTCGCGCCGAGGGTGACGCCGGGACCGTACGCGGCGAGGAGCCGGTGCCTGCTCCCCGGGCGCGGGTGCGCACGGCCGCGCGCCATGTAGGACCGGACGGTCGTGCGGCGGCCGCGCCGCGACGGGAGCGCCGTCCAGGGCACGCTGAGCAGGGGCTCCCTGCCCACGACGTACAGCGGGCCGTCCGCCTGCATCGGCAGCGCGAGGAGCCGGTCGAGCGCGTCGAGGTTGCGCCTCAGGGAGCGGTGGGCGGCGTCGCGCAGGGCCGGGGGCACGTGCTCGTTGGCGCAGGCCCCGAAGTCCGCGCGGACGCGCAGCGCCCGTTCGGTGACCTCGGCGAGCGCTCCGAGGCCGACGGTGCGCGCGCCGTGCGCGTCGACCCGGACGCAGCGCAGCATCCCGTCGAGCACCAGGTAGTTGGCGACGACGGCGCCGTCGTCGCGGGCGGCGAGCAGCTCGCGGACCTCGGCGGTGGTGGCCGGGCGGTCCTCGGCCACGTCGTGCTCGGCGCCGGTGCGGTGCCAGGCGCGTTCGCGTGCCGTCGCCAGCAGCCGGCGCGACCGCTCGAAGAGGTGGGCGCGTTCCGTGGCGCTGCCCCGGTCGGTGAGGGTGCGGGCGCGGACGACGAGCCCGCGTGCCTCGGTGACGAGCGCGCCGACCGCGGGCTCGTCCGGCGCGACTGTGCCGCCCATCCCGGCGAATGTGGTCCGGCCGCGTTCGAGCGCCTCGAAGAGCCAGTCCGGCCGGCCGGTCCGCACCGCGGCCTCGACGTCGGTCCGCTGCAGGTCCACGCCGTGCGCCGCGGCGGCGGTGACGGACTCGACCGAGCCGAGCCCCACGCGATGGTCCGCGAGCAGCTCCAGCCCCGTGCGCACCGCCTCGATGCCGGCCGCCCGGTCGCCCGACGCGAACGCGAGCTGCGCGAGCACGGTCTGCCGCTGGATCCGCGTGGACAGCGGGGCGTCGGCCATGCCGGCGGGGAGGTTGTCGAGGACGGTGCGCGCGGCGGCGACGTCGTCGGCCAGGAGGTACCAGTGCGCGGCGACGAACCGCGCGGTCAGGCCGGGCCGCTGGCCGAGCAGGGGGTCCACCTCGTCGCCTGCCTCGGCGGCCTGGATGGCCTGCTCGGCACGACGCCGGGCGTCGTCGGGAACGGGGGCCTCGCCGCGCCGGACCGGCAGGAGGATCGCCTCCAGCTCGGCGACGCGCGCGACGGCGGCGCGCTGCGGGTGGCCGACGCCGGCGTAGTAACGCCGGGCGAAGGCCGCCGCGGCCTGCGCCTCGTCCCACCGGTGCAGCGCCATGAGGCAGCGCGCGCGGAAGTACTCCGCCTCGGCGCGGTGGTGCGCGCGGCCCGGCACCACCATCCGGGAGATGGCCTGGGTGAGGACCTGCTCGGCGTCCTCGAGCAGCCCGGCCTCGTAGAGGACGGCGCCGCGGCCGATGTCGAGCACGCCGTCGGAGCGTTCCGGGTCCACGGCGCGCGCCGCGGCCATGGCCTGCAGCGCGCCCGGCAGGTCGCCGAGCGCGTACCGCACGAAGCCCGTGTTGTGCAGGGCGAGGGATGCGATCCCGGGCAGGTCTGCCAGCCCTGCGGCCTCGTGGCAGGCGTCGAAGTCGGCGAGCGCCGCGTCCAGCCGGCCGAGCTCGATGGCGGCCGCGCCCCGGTTGAGCAGTGCCGTGGCGTAGTCGCGCGGGGTGAGCTGGTCCGCGACCGCGAGCACCCGGTCGAAGGCCGCGACGGCGTCGGTGAGCCGGCCGGAGCGCTGCAGCAGCAGGCCGCGGTTCCCGTCGACGACGGCGGCGAGCCGCCTGCGGACTCGCGGCGGAGCGGCATCGGCGCGGGCGTCGGCGTCGCCCAGGAGGGCGAGCGGCTTGTCCAGCGTGTCCTCGACGGCGTGGACCGCGACGGCCTCCCCCGCCAGGGAACGGACCATGCCCTCGGCCCAGCGCTCACGGTCCGTTGCGCTGAGTTCGCCGAGGTCCACGACCCGGAGCCGGTCGAGCACGTCCCGGAACCGCAGCAGGGCGTCGCCCGGTCGCGACCGGGAGCTGAGCTCCCGCGCGGCCATCAGCTCCGCCTCCAGTTCCGGCCACATACCTGCCCCCTCGCCTCTCCGGGCCCCACGGGGGCGCCGGGCGGGCCACGATAGCGGGGCACGGGGCGGCCTGTCATCGCCCGGGGCAACCGCGCAGGTCAGGGGTTCGGGCGGGACGAGACCAAGGCGATCAGCCCGCGGCAAGTCCTTCGACCGAGCTGAAGCAGACGAGCGGCACCGGCTCGGCCACGTCGCGGAGCGCGGCCGCGAGCGCCGCCTCCGGGTCGTCGGTCTCGCGCAGGTGGGCGTGCAGGCGGGGCATGACGCGGGCGGCGAGCTCGTCGGAGAGCTTGGCGACGGACGCGATGACGGCGCGCGCGCCCAGGCGCAGGAGCACCGACGTGAGCCCCAGGAGCTCGCCGCCGAGCACCTGGGTCGAACCGCCCACCTCGCACGACGACAGGATCACCACGGAGCCGGGCAGCGGTGTGCCGTCGAGCTCGTGGGCGAACAGGGGGCCGTCGGCGAGGTCGATGCTCGCGAAGAGGGGGTTGTCGGCGTCGTGCTGGCCGTGGGTGGCCAGGTGCACGACGTCGTGGGTGGCGAGGGCGGTGCGGACCCGCTCGGTCACGGCGTCCTTGCCGGTCAGCACGGTAGCGCCGGGCCACTGCTCGCCGACGGCGCGGGCCTCGGTCGCACCGTGCCGGACGCCGGGGCCGGCCGCGGCGAGCAGCCTGCGCTCGCCGGTGGGCCGGGCGTGGGTGCGGCCGCGCGCGACGTACGAGTTCACCGAGGTACGCAGCCCGCCCCGGGACGGGAGTGCTGCCCACGGCACGCTGAGCAGCGGTTCCCGGGCGACCACGTAGAGGTCGCCGTCGGCGTGCAGCGGGGCGAGCAGGACGGTGTCGAGGGCCTTGAGGTTGCGCGCCAGCGACGCCGTCGCCGCGGCGCGCAGGGGTGTCGGGATCAGGTCGTTGGCGGCCATGGCGAAGTCGGCGGAGAGGCGGCGGACCCGCTCGATCACGTCGTCGGCCGGGCCGATGTCGACGGTGGTGACGCCGGCGGCGTCGACGCGGACGCAGCGCAGGACGTCGGCGATGACGAGGAAGCTCGCCACGACGGATCCCTTGCTACCCGCTGCCAAAGTGCCGCGCACCTCGCGAGCGGTGACCGGACGCTGCACGGCGCCCGCGTTGCCGGCGTGCCGCCAGGAGCGTTCCCGCACCTCGCCCTGAATGCGGCTCGCTCTGCGGGTGAGCCGTTCACGCTCCCTCGACTCCCCCGCGCCGAGCTCCCGCGCCCTGGCCAGCAATCCACGCGCCTCGGTCAGCAGGGCCGCCGCCTCGGGATCGTCAGGTGGGGTGACCCGGCCCGTGCCGGCGAACGTGGAGCGGCCGCGTTCCAGGGCGTCGAACAGGGCAGCGGATCTCCCGGTGCGCACTGCCGCTTCGACGTCCAGGTGGGTCAGGTCGACGCCGTGTGCTGCGGCGGCCGTGACCGACTCGACCGAACCGAGCCTGCTGCGATGGTCGGCGAGCAGCCCCAGCCCCGTCCGTACGGCTCGCATACCTCTGGCTCGGTCATCGGTCGCGAACGCGAGCTCTGCCTGAACCGTGTAGTGCTGGATCCGCATGGTGAGCGGGGCGCTGACCATGCCGCGGGGAAGGTCTGTGAGCACGTTCCGGGCCGCGTCGAGGTCGCCCGCCAGGACGAACCAGCGGGCGGCGACCAGCCGGGCTGCATGTCCCGGGTGGTAGCCGAGCGTGGGGCCGGCCTCGTCGCCGGCTGCGGCCACGTTCATCGCTCCTCGGGCCCCACGGCGGGCCACTCCGCGTGACGGTCCGCCGGGGGACCGCACTGCCTCGCTGAGCGACGCCTCGAGCTCAAGTACCCTCGCGAGGGCGGCCATCGACCGTTGCCCACCACGCTCGAACCGGCGACGGGCCTGTGCTGCCTGAGCACGCGCGTCGTCGAAACGCAGGAGGCCCATCAAGGCCCTCGCCCTGAACCATTCCGCCTCGGCGTGTTCAAGCCGCAACGTGGCACGGGCGAGTCGTTCGGCGGCATCCGCGAGGAGCTGTTCCGCGTCGGCGAGCAGACCGCTCTCGAAGAGCACCTCCGCACGGCCGAGTTCGGGAACTCCGTCGTCCCAGTCCGGAGCAGCCGCAACCGCCTGTTCCATCGACGCAAGAGCACTCGGGAGGTTGCCGAGCGTGTATCGCGCATAACCGATGCCTTGGAGGGCCCAGGAGACGATTCGTGGATTGCCGAGGGCCACAGCATGCTCGTGCGCAGTCTCGTAGTCCCGCAGCGCTTCATCGAAGCTCCCGAGTTCACTGTGCACGCTCCCCCGGTTCAGATACACGGTCGCGAGATCCCTGCGATCAGTGAGACCAGGCGTCTGAAGCGCCAAAGTGAGGTTCACGAGTGCTCTGCCCGACTGTCCCGAACGGGAACAGAGGACGCCACGTTGACCGTCCACCAGTCTCACCATCGCCATGTCACCGGAGTCACGGGCAATGCGCTCGGCGTCATCACAGTGCACCAACGCCCTACCGAGCGACCCGGTCAGCGCATGCACAGGATTTGAAAGCCCAACATGCGCACGCACCATGAGCTCGGCCCACAGCGCCTTGCCGTTTGGACCGTACGTGCCAGGATCCGTCTCATGCAGTTCGGCAATCAGCCCGCGCAATTCTGACTGTGATGACGACCATTGGGCTCGCGCATTGAGGTCACGTGCGGCGTTCAATCGCTCGAACAGCCGCGTCGAGCCCTCCTGCGAGCCGATCGCCACCACAGTCACCCCATCGCGTCATCAGACCGGAATCGGCAGCCCCGTTGCATTCGCCACTGCCCGCCAGGCCGCCGCGACTCTCTCGCCCGACGGTCCAGCGATCCTTTCACTCACAAGTGCTTTCGCGAGTTCGCCCGCAAGAACAGGCGCTGCGAATGACGTTCCGCTCCAGGTCGCGAATCCACCCGTGAAGTCATCGGGGTCCACGGACTCACGACCGCCATCACCGAGATTCGTCGGCAGCAGCGCTCCGTCGGCAGTCGTCGGCATTGTGCTGTGCACATTGGTACCGGGCCGCACAGCCGTGACCCACGGGCCGTCGTTCGCGAAGCTCGCAAGCGTACCGTTCGGGTTGGCCGCTGTGACAACCAAGAGCGGTGTGTAGTCCGCACGAAGGTCGTTGTCGTCCAGGGGCTCTGCCCGATTCTCCACACGACGCACGTGTGGCGCCCAGGCGGCTGGGAAGACTGGCTGTTCGCGACCGTCATTGCCTGCGGAGACGACAACGATCACGCCTTCACGGCGCAGGTCACGCAAGACGCCACGGAGCACGCCCTCGTAGTCATCGTCTTCAAGCAGCTCCGGATGAAAGCCCAGCGCCAGTACGACGACGTCCACCGGGGCATAACCGTCGATGCCGGCAACACCGCGCAGGTGATACTCGAGGAGCCGCTCCAGTGAGCGCGCCAGGTCCCACTCACGAACGCTGCCGTCAGTGGACATCACCCGTACCGGGAGGATCGCGGCGTCGGCACACACCTGGTGCACGACACCCGCGATGAACGTCCCGTGCCCCAGATACGGTGGGAGTTCGGTCTCCGGCTCGTGTCCCGTAACCGGTTCATCTTCGGTGAACGTCCCGATCGGGCGACCGTCGACCTCGGCGTCTCGGATGATCACGTGCGATCCGTTGAACCAAGGGTGCGTCCCGATGCCCGTGTCCACGACGGCCACGACCGGTCGTGAGACACCGTCATCTGACAGCCAGGGTGCGGAACCGGCCCCAAGCGCACGAACCGGTGCGGGCCCTACCTGATGGGACGGCTCTCTGTCGCCAAGGACTGCCAGGCCAGGCTTCGGACGATGACCTGTCAGGACGTGGTCCAGGCCGATCCGCCTGCTCGTCTCGATGTCCGCGCGGTCCGCGAGATCATCGAGCAGGTCCCAGACATCCGCGGCGTCCCCATCGGGCTGGGTCAGGTGTACGGCGATGCCACGTCGTGGCACCTCACGCCGCATGGGCGCCAGATCGAGCTCCTCCTCCACCAGGACCAGACCCCGTGCTTCGGACTGCTCTCGAAGCAGCGCCAGCACTTCATCACCCTCACCGACCGTGCCTCGCACGATCAGCCGGTCCGCTACATAGCGGGTCGGCGCCAGCCGCACGTCACGTCGGCACGGCGCCTCGGCCGGATCAAGCTCCCGGACCGGCCGCCACCCCCCGGCGTGGTCTCGGACGCGCAGCTCGGGCTCGGGAATGGGCTCGCTCACAGCAATACCTCTCCATTGACAACGATTGCTCGACAGACCCCGCCGCGCCCCTCGGCCGGATCACACACGGTGGTAGTTCAGTGGTTCAGCAGTTCACAGCTCGATGATCGGCGTGCTCACGGCACCGCCGCCGCCGTCGGTCCGGCGGACCACCAGGCTCGCGCGGCCACGCTCGACCGCGTCGAAGGAGAACCGGCCGTCCTCGTCGGACGCCGTGGAGACCACGTCGACACCCGGCCGGTGCAGCTCCACGTTCAGGCCGGCCGCCGGGGCGGCCCAGCCGTCGATCCGCACCCGTCCGCCGGCGGACGGGGACAGCGTGATCATCACGGTCAGCGAGTCGTGCGTGAACGTGATGGTCTTCGCCTCGGCAGGTGCGGCGTCGTCGGCCCGGGCGGCCGGAGCGGCCCCGCGGACACCGGCGAGCGGCGTGTCGAGGTAGACGGCCTCCATGAGCTCGGCCTCGAGGCCGGCCAGCGTGATCGCGAACAGCGACCGCTCGACGAGCCCCTCCGGCACCGGGTCCACCGCGCCGACCGCGCGGGCGAGGCGGGTCAGCACGGCCCCGTCCTCGGCGTCCAGCGCGCCCTTCGGGTCGAACGAGAGGCGCCCCACGGCCTCGTCGTCCATGTTGGGTTCCGGCGTCAGGTCCACGAGAAGTCCCCTTGCTCATCGAGGATGGTCCGCAGCTTCGCCAAGCAGCGGCCACGAGTCGAACCGATGGAACCCATCGGCATTCCGATCGCCGCCGAGATGTACCGGTAGTCCGGCCGGTCGGCGAGCGAGACCAGACGCAGCAGCTCCTGGCAGCGTCCGGGCAGTTTCTGGAGCGACGTCCACAAGATGCGGTCGCGCTCGTCGCGCAGCACCTCGGCGTCGGGTGGTGGATCGTTCGCGGGGAGAGCCATCGGATGCTCGGGGCTGTCGTCCGGCAGCTCGGTACGGCGCTTCTCGTCGTCACGGTGCTTGCGCACCGCCTCCCAGGCAGCCCGCTTCGC
This sequence comes from Promicromonospora sp. NPDC059942, assembly GCF_042731755.1. Lineage (NCBI taxonomy): Bacteria > Bacillati > Actinomycetota > Actinomycetes > Micrococcales > Promicromonosporaceae > Promicromonospora > Promicromonospora sp. NPDC059942. The sequence continues at coordinate 57,855 of NZ_JBHWLR010000010.1, read as the reverse complement.
GGTCACCAGGAGCCACTTCAGCACGGCCTTCGGCTCGGCGATGGTCTCGGCATGCCGCACGAGCGCCACCCAGGTACTCTGCACGACGTCGTCCGCGGCGTCGCGGTCGACTCCCTGCGCCCGGACCGTGTGCCACAGCAACGGCGTCGCCTCGCGCACCAGGTCGCCGAGCGCCTGATGGTTGCCTGCGCGGTACTCGGTCAGCGCGATCGCTGCGCGATCGCCGAGCGTGAGACCGGACCCGTCGACGTCGGGCAGGGCCTCCCTTGATCCTGTCATTGCACCACGGGATTCTCTGCTGGCGGATGTTTCCACGTCACCTACTGGACGTGGAGCACTTGGACCAACCGAGTCTACGGCGGGGCTCGCGGATCCGGGGAGGTGGAAAATGGTGCCCACCAGGCACTCCCCTCTCCTCAGCTCACGTCGGCTTCCTGCCGCCCATCAGACAAGAGGCCCGGGCACCCCGTTCGATACATGGTTCTGATGAAAATTCAAAAAGGCCCGCACCCCTTGTGGGGTGCGGGCCTTCCTGCGCTCAGGAGTGCTCGGCTCAGGCCGGGAGCTCCTCCAGGAGCTTGGTGGTCTTGCTCTGGTCCAGCGGGATGCCGGGGCCCATCGTCGTGGTCATGGTCGCCTTGCTGATGTAGCGACCCTTCGAGGACGACGGCTTGAGGCGCAGGACCTCGTCGAGCGCGGCGACGTAGTTCTCCAGCAGCTGAGCCTCCGAGAAGGAGGACTTGCCGATGATGAAGTGCAGGTTCGCGTGCTTGTCGACGCGGAACTCGATCTTGCCGCCCTTGATGTCGGACACGGCCTTGGTGACGTCCATGGTCACGGTGCCGGTCTTCGGGTTCGGCATGAGGCCGCGGGGACCGAGCACCTTACCGAGGCGACCGACCTTGCCCATCAGGTCCGGCGTGGCGACGGCCGCGTCGAAGTCGGTGTAGCCGGCGGCCACCTTCTCGATCAGCTCGTCGCCACCGACCTCGTCGGCACCGGCCGCACGGGCCTCCTCCGCCTTGGCGGCGTTGGCGAACACGATGACCTTGGCGGTCTTGCCCGTGCCGTTCGGCAGGTTGACCGTGCCGCGGACCATCTGGTCCGCCTTGCGCGGGTCCACGCTCAGCCGGAACGCGACCTCGACGGTGGCGTCGTACTTGACCGTGGCGGTCTCCTTGGCCAGACGGATCGCGTCCAGCGGCGCGTACAGCGTCTCGCTGTCGATCTTCTCCGCGGCGGCGAGGTACGCCTTGCTGCGCTTTGCCATGTTTCTCTCCTTGTGGTCGTAGCGGACCGTATGGCCCTGCCACTGGTGGTGGTTCGTCCGGGGCCGAGGCCCCGGGGGGATCACTCCGAGACGGTGATGCCCATGGAGCGGGCGGTGCCCGCGATGATCAGCGAAGCGGCGTCGAGGTCGTTCGCGTTCAGGTCGGGCAGCTTGGTCGTGGCGATCTCGCGGACCTGGTCCTTGGTGATCGAGGCGACCTTGACCGTGTGCGGCGTCGCGGAGCCCTTGGCCACACCGGCGGCCTTCTTGATGAGCTCGGCGGCCGGCGGGGTCTTGGTGATGAAGGTGAACGAGCGGTCCTCGTACACGGTGATCTCGACCGGGATGACGTTGCCACGCTGCGACTCGGTCGCCGCGTTGTACGCCTTGCAGAACTCCATGATGTTCACGCCGTGCTGACCCAGCGCGGGGCCGATCGGCGGAGCCGGCGTCGCGGCGCCGGCCTGGATCTGCAGCTTGATGAGGCCGGAGACCTTCTTCTTCGGGGGCATGCGTTCACTACCTTCTGTTGGATGGGCCTACGCCGTGGGCGATGACCCGGTTGCAATGCTGGGGTACGGACGAATCAGATCTTGGCGACCTGGTTGAACCCCAGCTCGACCGGGGTCTCCCGGCCGAAGATGGAGACGAGGACCTTGAGCTTCTGGGCCTCGACGTTGATCTCGGAGATCGAGGCGGGCAGCGTGTCGAACGGCCCGTCGGTCACGGTCACCGACTCGCCGACCTCGAAGTCCACGTGGACCGGCGCCTTGCCGCTGCTGGTCATCGTGCCCCCGCCGGCGGCCTGCTGGCCGACCTGGGCGGGCTGCGGCAGCATCGACGGCGCGAGCATCGAGTAGATCTCGTCGAAGCTCAGCGGCACCGGCTGGTGCGTGTGCCCGACGAAGCCCGTGACACCCGGCGTGTGCCGGACGGCGCCCCACGACTCGTCGGTCAGGTCCATGCGCACGAGGACGTAGCCCGGGATGCGGACCCGGCTCACGATCTTCTTCTGCGCGTTCTTGATCTCGGCGACCTCTTCCATCGGAACCTCGACCTGGAAGATGTAGTCCTCCATGTTCAGGCTCTGGATGCGGTTCTCGAGGTTGGTCTTCACGCGCTTCTCGTACCCGGCGTACGAGTGGATGACGTACCAGTCGCCCAGCTGGCTGCGGAGAGTTCGCTTGAACTCCTCGACCTCGTCCACGATGACGTCGCCGTCGGCGTCAGCGGGGCGCTCGTCGTCGGCGTCGCCCTCGTCCTCGGGCTCGACGTCGGTCTCGGCCGGGGTCTCGGCGTCCGCAGGCACGTCAGCGTTCTCGGCGTCCAGGGGCGCGTCGACGGCCGTCTCGTCGCCGTCGGCCGGCGAGACGTTCTCCGTCTGGTCCAGAGAGTCCTGGGACACGAACGAACCTGCTTTCTCTTCGTGCGCCGGGGCTGCGCCCGGCACGGGTGTGCGTACTTCTACGAGCTGTGTCCGGCCATTGTCGCGCGAAAGTACCCCGAAGGGACAATCAGCGACGGGCGAGAACCGTCACAGCGAAGTACTGCGCAGCGTGCCCCATGAGCTCGTCCGGCGCACCCGGACCGACACGGGCCCGTCTCCGGGACCGGTCGACGGCGGCGTCAGCCGCCGGATCCGCGAGGGAGGATCAGCCGAAGACCCAGCCCGCGAGCATGCCGAAGGCGTAGTCCAGGGCCACCACGAAGATCATGACGACGACCAGGAAGACGAGCACGACGGTCGTGTAGGTGAAGAGCTCGGAGCGCGTCGGCGAGACGACCTTCTTGAGCTCGGCCACCACCTGGCGCACGAAGAGCGCGATTCGGGCGAAGATGTTGCCGCCGCCCTTGCTCGGACGCTCCGCAGCGCTCTGGATCACCTCGGTGTCGCTCACTGCTACCCCACTCCTGTGGCCCGGCGCGCCGGGCGGCGCGGACTGCCGTTCCAGGTCCACTCACGTGGGCCCGCTGCGCGCGGCCCCGCTGGGGTTCACGCTGGCAGGGTAGACAGGACTCGAACCTGCAACCTGCGGTTTTGGAGACCGCTGCGCTACCAATTGCGCCACTACCCTTTGTGTTCGATGCCTGATCTTGCCATACCACGAGCCCTGGAGAGGCGCACGGCATCAGGTGAGCATCGATCACCGAGGCACAACTGTACGGTACCCGGGGCCGTAGGTCGAACTCGTTCCGGACAGGCCCTTGCAGGTCGCGGAAGGTCCCTTGTCCACCGGACGACGGACATGAGGTGCAGCCGAACGGGCGTCCCGCCACGAGGCTCCCACGGAGCATGCTCGAACCATGCAGACATCCGGCTCTTCGGCCGTTCGGGTACGCGGCCTCCGCAAGCGGTACGGCAACGCCCGTACCGGGTTCAAGGACGCCGTCGCCGGCCTGGACCTCGACGTCGCCCACGGCGAGATCGTGGCGGTGCTCGGCCCCAACGGCGCGGGCAAGACCACCACCGTCGAGATCCTTGAAGGCTTCCGCGACCGGGACGACGGCGACGTCACCGTGCTCGGCGAGGACCCCAAGGAGGCCGGGCGCGCGTGGCGCGCACGGATCGGCGTGGTCATGCAGGACTCCCGGGACCTGAGCGAGCTCACGGTCCTGGAGAAGGTGCGCTCCACGGCAGCCGCCTACCCGGACTCGCGCGACCCGGCGGAGGTGATCGCCGCGGTCGGGCTCGCGGAGAAGGCGAAGGCCCGGACGCGCGGGCTCTCGGGTGGGCAGCGGCGGCGGCTCGACGTGGCCCTCGGGATCGTCGGCCGGCCCGAGCTGCTCTTCCTGGACGAGCCCACCACCGGGTTCGACCCCGAGGCGCGCCGCTCCTTCTGGGACCTGGTGACCGGGCTGCGCGACGACGGCACCACGATCCTCCTGACCACCCACTACCTGGACGAGGCAGCGCAGCTTGCCGACCGGGTCCTCGTCGTGCGCGACGGCGTCGTGGTGGCCGAGGGCACGCCCGACTCCCTGGGCGGGCCCGGGGCCCGGACGCCGGTCGTCGCCTGGGACGACGGCGGGGTGCGCCGCACCGAGCGCACGGACCGGCCGACCGCCGCCGTCGCCCGGCTGATCGCGGCGGCCGGACCCGGCGGCGAGGTACCCGGTCTGTCCGTGACGCGCCCGACGCTCGAGGACGTCTACCTGTCCCTGATCGGCGAGATCCCGACCGACACCGAGGAGGCGGCGTGATGAGCACGACTGCTGCGACGAGCACGACGAGCCGGACCGCGGCGGGCGCGGCGCGGAGGCTGCCCGGCACGCTCCGGCTCGGCCTGGTGCGCGGCGGCGTGGAGCTGCTGCAGTTCGTCCGCGAGCGCGACTCGATGGTGTTCGGCTTCGCCTACCCGATCATCATGCTCGCGATCTTCTCCACGGTCTTCGGTGACGACGACCCGGCTGTGTCGAACGGCGTCAGCGTGAGCTTCGCGCAGTACTTCCTGCCCGGGATGATCGCGACCGGCGTCATGCTCTCGACGTACCAGACGCTCGCCATGTCGATCGCCGTCGAGCGCGACGACGGGACGCTGAAGCGGCTGCGCGCCACGCCCCTGCCCGCGACGTCGTACTTCCTGGGCAAGGTGTTCCTGTCGCTGGTCACCGTGCTCGCGCAGACCGCGCTGCTGCTCGCGGTCGCGGCACTCGCCTTCGACGTGCCCCTGCCCGACGACGTGGAGCACTGGGTCACGTTCGCGTGGGTGTTCGTGCTCGGGACGGCGGCGGGGGCGGTGTGCGGCGTCGCGTACTCGTCGGTGCCCCGGTCCGGCCGGTCCGCGAGCGCCGTGGTGGTCACGCCGCTGCTGGTGCTGCAGTTCACCTCCGGGGTGTTCTTCCCGGTGACCCAGCTCCCGGGGTGGATGCTCGACCTGTCGTCGATCTTCCCGCTGAAGTGGATCGCGCAGGGCATGCGGTCGGTGTTCCTCCCGGAGGCGTTCGCGGCGGCGGAGCCGGCCGGCTCCTGGCAGCACGGCGCGACGGCTGCTGTACTGGCGGCATGGCTGGTGGTAGCGCTCGTGGTCGGCACCCGGACGTTCCGGTGGCGACGGCACGATGACGGCTGACGGAACTGCGGCTGCCGGCATCCCCGCGGGCGAGGCGGCCGGTGGCAGCTCGGCGGGCGAGGCTGCGGCGGACGGGCCCTCCGTGAACCTGCTGTACGCCGGGTGGGAGCAGCAGGTGCGGTGGTGGGACGCGGCGTTCGGCGTGATCGTCGCGCTGACCGCCGCCGCCCTCGTGCTGGAGGGCACGCGCGATGTGTCGCTCGTGGTCGCGCTCGCCGCGCTGGCCGCGATCGTGGTCGCGTACCTGCTGTGGGGTGCGCGGGCGGCGCGGACCAGGGAGTGGAGGCTCGCGATCGCCTACCTGGTGGTGCTGGTGCTGGGTACCGGGGTGGCGGTGTCGCAGGCGGGCATCGCGACGTTCCTGATGTTCATCGCGTTCGCGCAGGTGTGGATGCTGCTCGAGACGATCCGGCAGGGCGTGATCGGCTGCGTCGTGCTCGCCGTCTCGGTGACGGTCGGCATCGTCGCCGCATACGGCTTCGACGCCGCCGTGGTGCTCAGCGTGGTGCCGCAGATGTTCGTGACGCTCCTGTTCGCGGTCGCCCTCGGGCTCTGGTTCCATCTCGCGATGCGGCGCGCCGAGGAGCATGCCCGCCTGCTCGACGAGCTGCGCGCGGCGCAGGCGGAGCTCGCGCGGACCAACCATGAGGCGGGCGTCGTGGCCGAGCGCGAGCGGCTCGCCCGGGAGATCCACGACACCCTCGCGCAGGGCTTCACGAGCGTGGTCATGCAGGCGCAGGCCGCGACGGCAGCTCTCGACGTCGGGGACGACGCCGCCGTGCGCGAGCGGCTGCACCTCGTCGAGGACACGGCCCGCGACAACCTGGCCGAGGCGCGTGCCCTGGTGGCCGCCTTCGCGCCCGTGGCGCTGCAGGACGCCTCGCTCCCGCAGGCGCTGAGGAGGCTCACGGAGCGGTACGCCCTGGAGACGGAGCAGGTGGTGAGCTTCGAGGCCGACGGCGTCGGGCCGCTCCCGCCGGCCACCGAGGTGGTGCTGCTGCGGGCCGCGCAGGAGGCGCTGACGAACGTGCGGCGGCACGCGCGGGCCATGACCGTCGCCGTGCGCCTGGCGCGGGCAGAGGGCGCGGTGATCCTCACCGTCGCCGACGACGGGCGGGGCTTCGGGCCGGACGTCTCCGACGGGTTCGGGCTGGCCGGGATGCGCGACCGGGTGCGGTCGGCGGGCGGCACGCTGTCGGTGAGGTCCGACGCCGGCGCCGGCACGACGCTGCGCGTCCGGGTGCCGGTCGAGGACGCGGCCGACCCCGCCCAGGGAAGCGAGGCGGGATCGCCCGGGAGGACAGGATCGGACGGCAAGGCGGGATCGGGCGACGGGACCAGGGCCATGGAGCCCGCCCGCGACGGGACACAGGGGGTGGCGGGATGATCCGGGTGCTGGTGGTGGACGACCATCCGGTGGTGCGGTCGGGCCTGGCGGGCATGCTGACGGTGGAGGACGACCTCGAGGTCGTGGGCGAGGCCGCCGACGGGCAGGAGGCGGTGGCGCTGGCCGCCGAGCTCCGGCCCGACGTGGTGCTCATGGACCTGCGGATGCCCGTGCTCGACGGCGTCGCGGCGACCGCCGGGATCGTCGGCACGGGCCCGCGCGTGGTAGTGCTGACGACGTACGACACCGACGCCGACATCCTGCGGGCCGTCGAGGCCGGGGCGACCGGCTACCTGCTCAAGGACACGCCCCGCGCGGTGCTCGTCGCGGGCGTGCGCGCAGCGGCCCGCGGCGAGACGGTGCTGGCGCCGAGCGTGGCGACGCGCCTGGTCAGCTCGGTCCGCACGGCCGCCGAACGGCCCTCGGCGCGGGAGACCGAGGTGCTGGGGCTGGTGGCCCGTGGGCGGTCGAACTCGGAGGTCGGGCGCGAGCTGTCCATCACCGAGGCCACGGTCAAGACGCACCTGCTCCGCGCGTTCGCCAAGCTGGGCGTCGCGGATCGGACGGCGGCCGTGACGGTGGCTCGGGAGCGCGGCTGGATCGCCTGAGCTTTCGGCGACGGCGCACGGCTCCTGCCGCTAGGTTGCCCGCATGAACAACTCGGGCGAAATCGACATCACTGCACGCGTCGAGGCGGCGGTCGCTTCGGCGATCTACGACATGGTGCTGCCGATCGACACCATGGGCGTGACCTTCCACGACGGCGCGCTGGACGACGTCACCGAGGCCTACCGGGCCGCGCCGGACGCCACCCTCGCGGCGGCGGACGCGCGGTTCGCGGCGCACATGGCGACGGTCGCGGAGGCAGGTTCGGACGACGAGGCCGAGGGGCCGATGCTCCGGGCGCGCGCCGCGATGGCCCTCAAGGAGCGCCTCAAGGAGCTGTGACAGAACGGCCCGGGGGGGGGGAGGGGTGTGGCCCGGGGCGTCCCTGGTTTGTCTTTTTTTCCCCCCCCCCCGCCCCCCACACCACCCCCTCCC
>NZ_JBHWLR010000010.1:40062-50077 GCF_042731755.1 Promicromonospora sp. NPDC059942 | reverse complement strand
TGTCCCTCCCCGCTTGTCCCCCCCTGCGCTCCCCCAAAGGACCCCCTCAAAAGATCTAGACAACAATCCCTTGTTCCCCCCCCTCCCCCCCCCCCGGGCCGTCCGGCATGCCGGCTGCCGGCCCAGCAGGCCTAGCGGCTGCCGCCGGGCAGCGTGGTGCCGCCCTCCGCCTGACCGCCGCCTGTCGGGTTGGTCGAGGGCTCGACCGGGGTGGTCGGCTCGTCCGTCGGCTCGTCCGTGGGCTCGTCGGTGGGTTCGTCCGTCGGCTCGTCGGTCGGCTCGTCCGAGGGCGTGACGCTCGGCGTCGGCGTCGGGGTGGGAGTCGGCGTCGGGGTCGGCGTGGGCGTCGGGGTGGGAGTCGGCGTCGGGGTCGGAGTCGGCGTCGGGGTGAACTCCGGCGGCGGCGCCACCTCGTCCGTCTCGCTCGGCGTCGGGGAGGCCGACGGCGTCCGCGACGGCTGCTGCGTCGACGGGCTCTCGCTCGGCGTGAGCGCGGGTGTGCCGTTGTTGCCCAGCATGTTCGCGATCACCAGGCCCGCACCGCCGAACACGAGAAGCGCGAACACGATGATCGTGATCACGCGGCCGCGGCCGGTGGTCATCTTCTGCCAGAAGGTCCGCTCCTCCTCCGGCGGCTCCAGCGGCGGTGGCACCTGGGGCGGCACGGCGGCCGCGGCGGTGTCCGCGCCGAGCGCCGCGGCGGCACCGACGGCTCCTGCAGCGCCCACCGCGCCGACCAGCGTGGTGCGGTCGGTGCCCTCGGCCGCCTGGCCCAGCACCATCGTGCCGGACCCTGCGACCGGGTCGATCACCTCGGTACCGCCGGCGCCCACACCGAGTTGCATGGTCTCGCCGCTGGTGCCCATGCGCCCCGCGGGGCCGCCGAGCAGGATCGTGACGGTCTCGCGCATCGACTCGGCGGTCGGGAACCGACGGTTCGGGTCCTTGGCCATGGCCCGGGACACGAGGCGGTCCACGGACGCCGGGACCGCCGCGCGCCGCGCCGACGCCGCGGGGACCGGTGCGTTCACGTGCGCCCGCAGGACGTCCTCCGCCTGCGCCCGCTCGAACGGGGCGTGGCCGGTCAGCGTGTAGTACGCGAGCGCGCCGACGGCGTAGATGTCGCTCCGCGCGTCCAGCGGCTTGCCCCGGGCCTGCTCCGGCGACATGCCGATGACCGAGCCGGCCACCGTGGCGCCGTCGCCCTCGCCGCCGGCGGGCCGGGTGAGCCCGAGGTCCAGCAGCCCGACGGCGAACGTGCCGTCCGGGCGCTTGTCGACCATCACGTTGCGCGGCGCGATGTCCCGGTGCACGAGACCCGCGGCGTGCACGGCGGCGAGCCCCTCCAGCAGGCCGTCGATGATCATGAGCGCGTCCCGCCAGGGCAGGCCGCTGTCCCCGGCGTAGTCGGACAGGGAGATGCCCGGCACCCGGTTCATGACGGTCCACGGGACGCTCGCGCCGGCGACGTCCTCCTCGCCGGAGTCCAGCACCTTCACGACGCCCGGGTGCGTGACGAGCGCCGACGCGTCGACCTCGCGCTGTAGCGAGGCCCGCGCGTTGCGGTCGTCGACCAGGTGCGGGTGCAGCACCTTGACCACGAGGGGCCCGTCGAAGGGGTCGGCCTCGGGCTCCGCGGGTCCGGCGATCTCCGCCGTGGCGTCGGTGTCGACGTCGGCGTCCGCGTCGGTCTCGTCGCCGGGCTCGGGCACGCCGTCGGCGGCGGGCTCGGAGCCGGCGCCGTCGTCCGCACCGGACCCGGCCTCACCGGAATCGGACGCACCGGCCGTGGTCTCGCCAGGCTCCGCGTCCGCGGCCTCGCCCGGCGCACCGGCCTCGCTCTCGCCGGCCCCGTCCGAACCGTTCGAACCGTCCGCGCCGTCGCCGTCCGCGGAAGCGCCCGTGGCGACGTCGGAGTCCTCGTCGTCGCCCGTCGCGGGCTCCGGGACCGCTACCCGCTGCGCGTCGTAGACCGTGAACGTCGCCCCAGTGCCGAGGACGTCGACGAGCTCGTACTTTCCGCCGAGCACGACGTGCACCGGGAGGTCTGCCGCGTCGGCCTCGGTCTCACCCGTGTTGTTCTCGTTCACTGGCTCACCGGTGTCCATGGTCGCGCATCAAGCAAATCAGTCATTTCGGCTATCTGGGGCATGTTCTTCTCAGGATACGTAGCGGAGCGCGCGCGCACCAAAGATGGGCGGCGCGGATGTGTGAGTAGTGCGGAGTATCACGATCGCGGCTGCCACCGGACCACTGCTTTGCCACACTACGCAGATGCGAGACCTCGCACTTCTCCCCAAGGCGCACCTCCACCTGCACTTCACCGGATCCATGCGGGTGCCGACACTCGTCGACATGGCGGCCGCGTACGGCGTCCGGCTGCCCGAGGCGCTCATCGACAACGACCCCCTGCGCCTGCCCGCCACGGAGCGCGGCTGGTTCCGCTTCCAGCGCCTGTACGACGCCGCCCGCGCGTGCGTGCGCTCCGAGGCCGACATGCGCCGCCTGGTGAACGAGGCGGCGGCCGACGACGCCGCCGAGGGCTCCGGCCGGCTCGAGATCCAGGTCGACCCCACGTCCTACGCGCCGTTCGTCGGCGGCATCACACCGGCCGTCGAGATCGTCATCGACGCCGCCCGGGCCGCGAGCGCCGAGCACGGCATCGAGGTCGGCGTGATCATCGCGGCGTCGCGCATGAAGCATCCGCTCGACGCGCGCACGCTCGCCCGGCTGGCCGCCCGGTACGCGGGTGACGGTGTGGGCGAGGTCGTGGGCTTCGGGCTGTCGAACGACGAGCGCCGCGGGGACACGTCCCAGTTCGGCCCCGCGTTCGACATCGCGCGCCGGGCCGGGCTGGCCGCGGTGCCGCACGGTGGCGAGCTGCTCGGGCCCGACCACATCAGCGAGGTCCTGCGGGAGCTGGTCCCGGACCGGATCGGGCACGGCGTCCGCGCCGCGGAGGACGAGCGCGTCCTGGCGGAGATCGTGGACCGCGGTGTCGCGCTGGAGGTGAACCCCGGCTCGAACCTCGGCCTGGGCGTGTACGGAGAGGCGGACGAGGTGCCGCTGCGCGCCCTGGTGGACGCGGGCGCCGTCGTCGCGCTCGGGGCCGACGACCCGCTCCTGTTCGGGACACGGCTCGTGGACCAGTACACGATCGCGCGGGACGCGCACGGGTTCACGGACACGGAGCTGGCGGCACTGGCGGGCTCGTCGATCCGGGCCAGCCGGGCGTCGTCGTCGACCAAGGCGCGGCTGCTGGCCGACGTGGACGCGTGGCTGCTCGCGCCCGATCCCGCCGAGACCCGGCACGCCCTCCCGACGGGCGGGTCAGTCACGATTGGGTGACGATCGACCGACCCAACCATCTTGATCCGGCGTGCGTCGGTCATGGATAAAGGACACTCACGAGGGGACGACGTCGTCTCGTGTGTGCGGTGCCGCGCCACCCCCAGCAGGTGCGGCCGAGGAGGAGTCACGATGCGGGTTGTGCACAGCAGGTCGAACCACGGCACGGACAGGATCCACGTGGGCAGGCGGGTCGTGAGCGCGTTGGGCGCGGTGGCGCTGACGGCGACCCTGCTCGCCGGTTGCGGTGACGACCAGGAGCCGCCGGCGGGGGCGGACGGGACGACGAGCTCGCCGAGCGCCTCCGCGTCCGAGGAGAGCTCCCCCACCCCGGAGCCCAGCGCGAGCACGCCGTCCGAGGAGCCGGAGCCGAGCGGGTCGCCGTCCGAGAGCGCCGGCGAGGGCACGGACGACTCCGGTGCGGGCGCCGACGACGGTTCGGCCGATGGCGCGGACGAGGGCAAGGGCGACGACGGCAAGTCCGACGAGGGCAAGTCCGACGGCAAGGGCAGCTCGCAGGACGAGGCCGACGGGGACAAGGGCGACGACAAGGGCTCGAAGGACGACGAGCCGAAGAAGCCCGACTACATCGAGTACGGCGAGGTCAGCGACCGCGTGGGCAAGCTGCAGCAGCGGCTGCGGGACCTCGGCTACTTCGTGACGTCGGTCGACGACGCGTACGGCGGCGAGACGCAGCAGGCCGTGTTCGCGCTGCAGAAGGCCGGGGGCCTGTACCGGGACGGGGTGGTCGGCGACGCCACGCTGGCCGCGGCGGACAAGGGCGTGGTGCCGCGGCCGCAGACGTCGTCGGGCAAGGTGCTGGAGATCGACATCGACCGGCAGCTCGTGCTGGCCGTCGAGAACGGCAAGGTCGTCAAGGTGATCAACGCGTCGTCCGGCAACGGCGAGACGTACGAGGCGAAGGGCGCCACCTACACGGCGTACACGCCGCGCGGGTCGTTCGCGGTGTACCGCGAGGAGAACCGGATGTACGCGTCGCGGCTCGAGCTGGGCGACATGTGGCGGCCCAAGTTCTTCACGGGCGGCATCGCGGTGCACGGCTCGGCGTCGGTGCCGGCGTTCCCGGCGTCGCACGGCTGCGTGCGGGTGTCGAACAGCGCGATGGACTGGATCTGGGACAGCTGGGGCGCGCCGTCGGGCACCCCGGTCGTCGTCTACTGAGGCGTCCGTCCACTGAGGCAGACGTCAGACGCTCAGGTCACCCTGGTGACCTGAGCGTCTGACACGTGCGGAGAGCTAGAGGGAGACGCCCACCAGGACGGTCTCCGGGACCAGGGTCACGCCGAACCGGTCGCGGACGCCGTCGCGGACCGCGCGGGCCAGGGCGATGACGTCCTCGGTCCGGGCGCCGCCGCGGTTGGTCATCGCCAGCGTGTGCTTGGTCGACAGCCGGGCCGGGCTGTGCTCCCCCGCCAGGCCGAAGCCCTTGGCGAAGCCGGCGTGCTCGATGAGCCAGGCGGCGCTGGTCTTCACGAGCGTGGGGTCGATGGCGCCGAGGCTCGGCCCGGTGGTCGTCTCCGGCGTCGCGGAGCGGACCGGGTAGCGCGGGGCGTCCTCGGGCAGGTGCTCCAGGTGCTCCACGGGGATCACGGGGTTGGTGAAGAACGAGCCCGAGTTCCAGCGGTCGTGGTCCGGCTCCCCGCCGAAGGTCGGGCGGTCGAGCAGCATGCCCTTGCCGCCACGCAGGCCCAGCACGGTCTCGCGGACGTCCTTCATGGGCGCGCGCTGGCCCACCTCGACGCCGAGGCGACGCGCCAGCTCCCCGTAGCCCACGGGCGCGGACAGCGTGCCGAGCCGGAACTGGAACTGGACGTTCAGCACCACGTAGCGCGGCGACGGGTACCAGGGCGCCCGGGGGTCGCCCTCGCCCCGGATGCCCTCGCGGCCCTCGCCGTGCATGGACTTCTTGAGCAGCGACGTGCGGTACCCGAAGCCCAGCTCGCCGACGGCGAAGGTGCGCACCCGGCGGTCACCCCGGTCCCAGGTGCGGACCAGCGAGACGACGCCCGAGAGCTCCTGGCCGTACGCCCCGATGTTCTGCACGGGGGCGGCACCGACCGTCCCCGGGATGCCCGACAGCGACTCGACGCCGACCCAGCCCTCGTCGACGGCGCGCTCGACCAGCTCGTCCCAGTTCTGGCCCGCCGGCGCGCTGACCACGCCGCCGCCGCACGTGTCGTCCGACTCGACGGTGATCCCGGTGCGGACGTCGCGCACCACGACGCCGCCGAAACCCTCGTCGGCCACCAGCAGGTTGGAGCCGCCACCCACGACGAGCAGCGGCACACCGGCGTCGTCGGCGGCCCTCACCGCCTCGATCAGAGCGGCCTCTTCCTCGGCCTCGACGTACGAGGCAGCCGGTCCACCCACTCGCAGAGTGGTGAGGTCGGCGAGGCTGGGGACCACCGCTTGTGCCTGGACGGTGTCTGCCGGGTATGGGCTCACCGTGCAAGCCTATCTACCCGCAGTGCGGGATTTGTGCACATCTTCGACATGGCGTGGGTGATGTCTGCCAATTCTGGAACCTTTTGGTGTCCGCAGACGTGTTCCCTCCCTGGTTTCCAGGGCCTGGCCTGCGGGAACCCGTTGGCGTGATCCGCGCTACCTCTTCACACCCGCCGCGGTCGGCAGCGGGCGCACGGAGCGTGCCACGACCAGCCCGAGGATCATCGGCACCAGGAGCACGAGCACCGCCAGGCGGTAGCCCGTCTCGTGGGCCACGAGCCCGATGAGCGGCGGCCCCACGAAGAACGCCGTGTACGCGATGGTCGAGACCGCGGCCACCCGCATCGCGGCCCGGCGCGGCTCGTCGGACGCCGCGCTCATGCCCATCGGGAAGCCCATCGCCGCGCCGAGACCCCACAGGGCCACGCCGACGAACGCGAGCCACAGGACCGGGACCAGCGAGAACGTCAGCACACCGACGAACGCGAGCAGCGCCGAGAGCACGAGCACCGGGACGCGCCCGAACCGGTCGATGGCGCGCGTCCCGGCCAGCCGGGCGGTCGTCATCGCGGTGAGGAAGACGGCGAGACCGACCGCGCCCATGCCGTCGGAGGTGCCGAAGCCGTCCACGACCGCGAGGCTCACCCAGTCGTTGGCCACGCCCTCCGTGAGGGCGGCGCTCAGCACCACGAGGCCGATCGCCAGGGTGCGCGGCTCGCCCCAGGCGGCGAGCAGCCCCCTGATGCCCGACGGCGGCGGCGTCACCTCCGCGGGATCGGCGCCGTCCGCGCTGACCGCCCCGGCCGCGCCGTCCGGCCGGGCTGACACGGCGGTGCTCGGCGTGAAGAACCGGGTGGCGATCACGACGGAGAGGAACGCGACGACGCCTGCGGCCACGACGTGCCAGGCGACCGGGAGGCCCACGTTGGCCGCCAGGATGCCGAGGCCGGCGCCGATCACGGTGCCGAACGAGAAACCGGCGTGGAAGATCGGCATGACGGCGCGGCCGAGCCGCTGCTCGACCGCCGCGCCCTCCAGGTTCATCGCGGCGTCCCAGACCCCGGCGCCCACGCCGAACAGGATCAGGCCGCCCCGGACGGCGAGGTGCTGGTCCGTGGCGACGCCGTACCCGGCGACCGTGAGGCCGGCGACGAGCAGCCCCGAGAAGGCCAGGACGGTCCGCGCCGTACCGAACCGCTCCGCGACCAGGCCCGACAGCGGGATCGCGGCGACCGAGCCGATGGACCCCGTGAGCAGGAGGAAACCCATCTCCTGCTCGGAGAAACCCAGCCCGTCCCGCACCGCGGGAAGGCGTGACGCCCAGCTCGCGAAGGCGAACCCACTGGCAGCGAAGACGACGAATACCGCGCGGGCGGCGGCGTGTGCAGTAGGCACGGAACTCCTTGGTGCGATTGAATCTCCCGACCGTAAGCCACAATCTGGGATCAGCCCAGCAGATACCCGGGTCCTGCACCACCGGTGCCCGATGCGAGAGAAGGAACCGCGATGAACCGCCAGACCGTTGGCCGACCGACCCTCGCGAAGGTCGCCGAGCTGGCAGGTGTCTCCGTGTCCACCGCGTCGCTCGCCTTCTCCGGCGCGGGACCGATCACGCCCGAGACCCGGGAGAAGGTGCTGGCCGCCGCCCGCGAGCTCGAGTACTCCGGGCCCAACCCGCTGGGGCGGCAGCTCCGCTCGGGCCGCTCCGGGATCGTGGGCGTGGTGATCGGCGACCAGCTCGGCCGGTCGTTCCGCGACCCGGTCTCCACGCAGGTGCTGCACGGCCTGGTCTCCGCGATCGGCGAGCAGGGGCTGGGCGTGCTGCTGGTGCCCGGGATGCCGCAGGGCGCCACCGCGCAGTCCGTGGGGCTCGCCGCCGAGGCCGGCCTGCCACCCGCCGTCGACCCGCTGGTCGAGGCCGCGGCGATGGACGTGGCCGTGCTCGTGTGGGGAATCCTGGAGGGCGACCCGAACCTCGCGGCGCTCCAGCGCCGGGGCGTGCCGGTCGTGATCGGCGAGGGGCACGAGGTGCCGGGCGTGCCCGTGGTCGGCGTCGACGACCGCCGCGGCGCCGCCGAGGCGGTACGCCACCTGGTCGAGCTGGGGCACACGCGGATCGCGGAGATCGCGCTTCCGTTCGGGCGGGACGAGCGGTCGGGGCTGGTGGACGCCGAGCGGCTCGCCGCCGCGGAGCGCACGCCCACCCGGAACCGGCTGGCCGGGGTGCGCGACGTCATCGAGCCCGTCATGTCGTGGGAGACGCCCGCCTCGCTCGTGGAGCACGGGCGCGACGCCGCCACGGAGATCCTGTCCGAGTGGGCGCCGGCCCGGGACCGTCCGACGGCGATCATCGCCCACTCCGACCTGCTCGCCGCCGGTGCCGTGATCGCCGCGCGCGAGCTCGGCCTGCGCGTCCCCGAGGACGTGTCGGTCGCCGGGTTCGACGGGCTGGACCTGCCGTGGCTCTCCCCCGACGTGCTGACCAGCGTGCACCAGCCGCTCGTCGAGAAGGGCCGCGCGCTCGGCCTGGCCGTCATCGCGCTGCTGGCCGGCGAGGAGCCAGAGTCGGTGACCCTGCCGGTCAGCCTGGTCGAAGGCACGACGACGGGCCCCGTGCCCGACCTGGGATGACACGCCCACTTTCGGGTGACGCCTAAATTGCTTCTGTCCCGATCCCCGCTCTGATAGGGAGGGTCCACGGCCCGCTCACCGAGAGGGGGCCCGGAGGCATGGAGGCAGGGCTATGTCGAGACGAAGAGGACTGCGGACCACGGTGTTCGCACTGGTGGCGACGGGAGCGCTCGTGGTGCAGGCGGGGATCACGGCGAGCGCCGTGCCGGCGGTAGGTGCGCCGGAGGCGGCGGCGTCGGACAACCAGATCACGCTGACCACCTGGGACGGGGTGCGCGACTTCCACGCGGGCAAGACCGCCAACCTGCGGCCGGGCGCCAAGGGCGGGCTCGTGCTGCGCGGCGCCGGCGACACCGTCGAGTACACCGACCCGTTCGGCGACGGCACGCCCGTCAGCTACGAGACGGGCCGCTGGACGTCGCCCGTGGTCGAGGCCGGCTACCTGATCGACGAGTCGGTGAGCTCGTGGAACGCGCACACCCCCACCGGGACCTGGGTGGAGATCGAGTACCGCGGCCGCAAGGCCGACGGGACCTGGACCAAGTGGTTCGTGATGGGCCGCTGGGCCTCGGGCGACGACTTCGCGCCCGCCGACGGCCGCGTGGGCGACATCCACCGCACCTCGGTGAACGGCCAGACCGACGACGACGCGTACCTGTTCACCGACACGTACGTCGCGAAGTCGGGGCACGAGCCGGACGCGTACCAGACCCGCGCCACGCTGTACCGGCCCGAGGGCACCCGGGTGTCTCCGCGGCTCGACGCCGTGAGCACCATGACCAACGAGTACCTGCCCGACGCGCACTACACGGGCACGAGCGACTTCACGCTGGGGCGCGAGGTGGCGCTCGACGTGCCGCAGTACAGCCAGAACATCCACCGCGGCGAGTACCCCGAGTTCGGGGGCGGCGGCCAGGTCTGGTGCTCGCCGACGTCCTCCACGATGGTCATCTACTCGTACGGGCGCGAGGTGCCGGCCGAGGAGCTGGAGGGCATCGAGGCGCCGAACGGCGACCCGCAGGTCGACTACGCCGCGATGAACACCTGGGACTACACGTACGAGGGCGCGGGCAACTGGCCGTTCAACGCGGCCTACGCGAACACGTTCGGCCTGGAGTCGTTCGTGACCCGGCTGCGCTCCCTCGCGGAGGCGGAGAAGTTCGTCGCGGCCGGCATCCCGCTGGTCTTCTCGATCAACTTCGAGGCCGAGGAGATGCCCGAGGCCGGGTACGAGACCGACGGGCACCTCGTGGTGCTCCGCGGGTTCACCGCCGACGGCGACCCGATCCTCAACGACCCGCACGGGGCGACGAACGACGCCGTCCGCGTCGTGTACACGCGGGAGAACTTCGAGCGGGTCTGGCAGACCTCGACGGACGGCCTCACGTACGTCTACCACCCGAAGAACGTGAAGCTCCCCGCCAACCTCCCGGGCGTCACCCCGAACTGGTGACCCCGACCCGTTGAGTGCGGGACATTCGCGCTTCTCTTTGTTTTCAAAGCGCGACCGCCCCCCCCCCCACCATTTTCCTTGCCAGGTCGGTTTCATGGCGGGGTAGTTTTACCCGTC
>NZ_JBHWLR010000010.1:0-40052 GCF_042731755.1 Promicromonospora sp. NPDC059942 | reverse complement strand
AAATTGGTGACCCCGACCTGTTGAGGGTGGGACATTCGCGCTTCTCTGTGTGTCAGAAGCGCGAATGTCCCGCACTCAACGGTTTCAGTGGCAGGGCGGTTTCAGTGGCGGGGCGGTTTCAGCGGCGGGGGATCGAGCGGGGTTCCGAGGTGTACGACGCCGGCGTGTACCCGTCCGCCGAGACCGTCACCTCCACCGAGATCTCCGCGCCCCGGTCCCGGCCGGTCACCAGGTAGCGGCTGCCGGTCGCCCAGCGGACCGGCTCGCCGTCGCGCAGCCACCGGTAGGCCACGTCGACGTCGTCCGGCAGGTACGTGCCGGGCTCCGCGGTCAGGACCCGGCCGACCTTGGCCTTCCCCTCGACCGACGGCCCGGACACGTCCGCGACGACGGGGTCGTGGAGCTCGACGTCGGCCGCGTTCACGAACACGTGCCGGTGCGCCAGCCACACCTGGTAGTAGACGTCGTCGCCGCGCACGACCGTGCGGTCTCCCGGTCCTGAGCCGTCGAACGTGGCGGCCCGGTAGTAGTCGGCGGCCACGTCGTCGTCGGACACGGCGTACGTCTGGCCCACGCCGACCGTGTACTCGATGGGTGTCACGGCCTGCACCGGCACGCCCGGGTACGCCGCGTAGGCGGCGACCTCCGGGTACGCCCGGCCGAAGACCGGAGCGGGGGCGTCGCCCGCGACGGTGACGGTCTGCGCCGTCGCCGGCACCACGACCGGACGGTCGGCCGGGTTGTGCAGCCAGACCAGGGAGCCGGCCCACCACACGCCGAGCCAGTCGCCGTCGACCTGGTCCACCACGAGCTTGTGCCCGGACTGCACGCGCGCGCTCACGTCGCTCGCGTACGTGGTGCCGTCCGCGCCGTCCGGCTTCCAGCCCGGGTCCTTGGCCAGCGGCGCGTCCTCCGAGGGCGACTGGTACAGGTACCGGAAGTTGGTGCCCGCGCCCTCGACGCACTCGCCCGAGCCCGGCGACGCCTGCTCGCAGCCCGTCACCACGTTCGGGTTCTGCGCGTAGCCCGTGCGCACCTCGACGACGTCGCCCGGCTCGACGTCCGTCGTCGTCTCCAGGTCGCCGCCGATCGGTGCGCCGAGCAGCTCGAAGTAGTGGTCCCAGTCCCAGTAGGGGCCCGGGTCCCAGTGCACGTTCTTGGTGTAGCCCGGCAGGATGCCCGGCACCTGGTCGTGGCCGATGACGTGCGCCCGGTCGAGCGGGACGTCGTGCTCCGCCGCGAGGTAGCGCACGAGCGCCGCCGACGACTGGTACATCGCCTCGGTGAACCAGGTCCCCGTGCCCGCCCAGCCCTCGTGCTCCAGGCCGATCGAGTGCATGTTCATGAACCAGTTGCCCGCGTGCCAGCCGACGTCGGCCGAGTCGAGGTGGTTGGCCACGTGCCCGTCCTCGGAGCGCAGCGTGTAGTTCCAGGCCAGGTAGGTCGGGTCCTGCACCAGGTTCACCGAAGGCTGGTAGGCGGTCTCGGTGTCGTGGATCAGGATGTAGTCGATCGACGGGCCGCCCGCGCCGGTGCGGTCGGCCTGGTCGTGGTTGCCGTAGTCGCCGGTGCCGTCCGGCAGGTCCGGCGAGCCCTTCTCGTACGGGGCGGGGAGCCACTCGCAGCCGAGGTCGTCGGGGCAGTCCGCCTCGGGGTCGCTCGTGCTCGCGCTCCGGGGCACGACGACGTCCGGGTTGGCCGTGAGGATGACCGCGCCGTCCTGCGGGGTGGTGGTCCCCGCGCCGTCCCGCAGCGTGGCGTACACGCCCGCCGCGAAGCCGTCGATGTCGCTCATCCGCGACACGGCGTCCGCCCAGACGGTCACGCCGCCCGGTGACGTCGGGGCGTCGGGGTCGGCCGCCCCCTTGTCGGCCACACCGCTGTCGACCGCGCCGTCGCGCACGGCCTGGGCCTGGTACGACGCCAGGAGGGCCGCGCCGCCGCAGACGTTGGCCCGGGCGTCCGAGCGCAGGGTGGCCTCGTCGAGGCCGGTCAGCGCGGCCGCCCGGGTGAGCTCGGGCGTGCCCTCTCGGGCCGGGCCCGTCTTGTCGTTGATCGCGGACAGCGGCAGCCCGTCGCCGTGCGCATGCCCCAGGCCCTCCCCGGCAGTCAGGTTGAACACGCCGTAGCCGCCGTCGGCGCTGGCCTGGCCGGCGTGCTGGTCCCAGCGGGACTCCAGGTAGGACACCGCCTTGAGCAGGTCCTCGGGCACCCCGGTGGCGTCGGCAGCCGCGGTGAACGCCTCGTCGAGCGAGCCGGCGGCCAGCACGGGAGCGCAGGCGACCACCTCGTCGCCGGACGTCGTCACCGTGGGGGCGGCCGCAGCCGCGGAGAGCGGGATGAGCGGAAAGAGCACCCCGGCCGCCGTGGCCAGGGCTGTGATACGTCGTCGTGACGTCACGCGGGGTTCCTCTCGTCGAGTCCGTAGAGCTCCGGACGAGAGAATCACACCCGATCAGGGTGCGCATGAGAAGGGTCCGCGGGTTAAAAAATCGTTACCCCGGCAAACTGACCTGTTCGCCGCCCGTGCCGACGACGGTGGTGGAAGCCGTCAGAGGCGGACGAGCGCCTGGGCGCGGACCAGCACCTTGGCGCCGTCGACCGTGACGGCGAGGTCCACGCGGACCGTGCCGGCGTCGGCGTCGACCACGCCCACCGTGCCCACGACCTCGATCAGTGCCGTGCCCGGGTTGGGCACCTCGACGGGCTTGGTGAAGCGCGTCTGGTAGTCGACGACGGCGCCCGGGTCACCCGCCCAGTCCACGACCAGACCCACGACGGTGCCCATGGTGAGCATGCCGTGCGCGATGACTCCGGGCAGGCCCGCGTCCACGGCGAACTTGTCGTTCCAGTGGATCGGGTTGAGGTCGCCGCTGGCACCCGCGTACCGGACCAGGGCCGCACGGTCGAAGGTGACGGTGCGGCTGCCGATCACGTCGCCGACGGCGAGCGTCGCGATGTCGGGGCGGCTCATGCGTCCTCACCTCGGATGGCCAGCGTGGACGTGACCGTGGCGACGTGCTCGCCGGGGGTGTCGGCCTCGGGGGACGGCACCTCGACCTGCTGGGGCATCGCGTAGATCTCGCAGCGCGTGGTCACCATGCTGATGGGGCCGCGGGAGACGATCCGGTCCACGTGCAGCACCGTCGTGAGCTCGTCGCCGGCGACGATGGGACGGTGGTGCGTGAAGCGCTCGTCCGCGTGGACCACGCGGGAGAAGTCGATGTCGGCCTCGGGGTCGCTGACGTACTGCGACTCGGTGCGCTGCGCCACGACCACGGCGAACGTGGGCGGGGCGACCAGGTCCGGATAGCCCAAACCCCGCGCCGCCACGAGATCGTGGTGCGCGGGGTGCGTGGCACCGACGGCAACGGCGAACTCGCGGATCTTCTCGCGGCCTACGGAGTAGGGGGCGTCGGCCGGGTAGACCCGGCCCTCGAAATCAGCGTTCGCCACGTCGGTGTGAGCCTGCTACGAGACTCAGCGAGTCTCGCGGTGCGACGTGTGCTTGCCGCAGCGCGGGCAGAACTTCGCCAGCTCCAGGCGGTCCGGGTCGTTACGCCGGTTCTTCTTCGTGATGTAGTTCCGCTCCTTGCAGTCCACGCACGCCAGCGTGATCTTCGGGCGGACATCCGCGCTCTTGCTTGCCATGGCTCTCACCTCCGCGCCTCGAGAGGGAGGCGCCATGTGTCTTCTCGTCGTCCGGCACAGGAAGCCGGACGGATGTACTTGCTTGGTAGCGAGGGCGGGGCTCGAACCCGCGACCTCACGATTATGAGTCGTGCGCTCTGACCAGCTGAGCTACCCCGCCGCGCGTGACTGAACGCGAGGCCGTCCGCCGTTGCTCCCCACCGGCGAACCGGTGGGGTGGGCGTACGACCCCGCGTCGATCACAGAGCCCCGAAAGGGAATCGAACCCTTGACCTTCTCCTTACCATGGAGACGCTCTGCCGACTGAGCTATCGGGGCGGCGAGGAAGACTCTACATGCCCTCCGGCCTGGCGTGAAATCGAATCCGGTGTGAGGTGCGCCGCGCGGGTCGCGAGCCCCGCCCGCACCTGGCGGTTGGGCCAGAAACCGGGGTCAGGACCCGTACTCGACGCCGGCCGCACCGGCACGGACCAGACAACGAAACAGGGCGTGACCAACGAGATCGCTGGTCACGCCCTGCTGTGCTTCACGTGGCTGGTGAGGGATTCGAACCCCCGAAGGCTGAGCCGTCTGATTTACAGTCAGATCCCTTTGGCCGCTCGGGCAACCAGCCGTGAACGGTGCCAACCATAGCGCCCCACCAGCCCTCGCGAGAAATCGAAAAGGGGCCCGGCCAGGTGACGAGCCCCACAGCGCATCCGGGACTCGCACGGGGGCGCGAGATCTATCGTGACGCAGTGACACAACAACAGGATCGCTGGGGTCTCCCCCTCGGCATCGGCGCCTACCTGCTCTGGGGCGGGATGCCGCTGTTCTTCCCGCTGCTCCAGCCGGCGGGCCCCCTGGAGATCGTGGCCCACCGCATCGTGTGGAGCCTGCTCTTCTGCCTCATCGCCCTCGCGGCCCTGCGCCAGCTCGGCGACTTCCGCACCGCCCTGCGGTCGCCGCGCATCCTGGGCACGTTCGCCGTGGCGGCGGCCCTGATCGTCGTCAACTGGGTGGTGTACGTGTACGCCGTGCTCAGCGACCGGGTGCTCGACGCCGCCCTCGGCTACTTCATCAACCCCATCATCACGGTGCTGCTCGGTGTGCTGGTGCTGCGCGAGCGGCTCCGGCCCATGCAGTGGATCGCGATCGGCTTCGGCGCGGCGTCCGTCGTCGTGCTGTCCACCGGGCTCGGCGGGCTGCCGTGGATCTCGCTCTGCCTCGCGCTCTCCTTCGGCCTGTACGGGCTGGTCAAGAACCGCGTGGGTCGCACCGTCGCCGCCCTGCCCGGCCTGGCCGTCGAGACGACCGTCGCCACGCCGTTCGCGCTCGCCTACCTCCTGTGGCTCGGCAGCTCGGGCACGTTCACGAACGAGGGCACCGGGCACGCGCTGCTGCTCATGTCCGCCGGCATCGTGACCGCGCTGCCCCTGCTCCTGTTCGGCGCCGCCGCCCGGCGGCTGCCCCTGTCCGTCGTCGGCATGCTGCAGTACCTCGCGCCGGTGCTGCAGTTCCTGGTGGGGCTGCTCGTCTTCGGGGAGCACATGCCGCCCGCCCGCTGGGCCGGGTTCGCCCTGGTGTGGCTCGCCCTGATCCTGCTCACGGTCGACGGCGTCCGCCAGGCCCGCCGTGCGCCGCGCCTGGGCCCGTCCTGACCGCACCGCACACGTTGAGTGCTGGGTATTTGTTGCTCGGCGCCTGCCGGAGCAACAAATAGCCAGCACTCAACGGGGGCGGTTACCAGGTGCCCGGGATCTGGCGGACCGTTACGTTCAGGCGGTTGAACAGGTTGGTGACGCCGATGTGCAGGACCAGCGCCGCGAGCGCCTGCTCGTCCCAGTGCTCGGCGGCGCGGTCCCAGACGGCGTCCGGCACGCCGTCGGGGCTGTCGGCCAGGCGGGTCATCGCCTCGGCGAGCTCGAGCGCCGCGCACTCGGCCTCGCTGAGGTAGGGCGACTCGCGCCAGGCCGCTACGGACGCGAGGCGGTCCTCCGACTCGCCGGCCTTGCGGGCCTGCCGCATGCCGTAGTCGATGCACCAGCCGCAGCCGTTGATCTGGCTGACGCGCAGGTGCACCACCTCGAGCGTGGCCGCGGAGACGCCCTGTCCATGGGCCATCTGCCCCAGCTCGGCCAGCGCCTTGGCGCCGCCCGGCACGAGCAGCGCCGGGTTCTTCATGCGGGACGTCACGGTTCGCAGGTGGGGTGTGCCGGACGCCGCGAGGTCGAGGTGCCGGGTCGCGTCCTGGGTGGTGGTCTCCGTGGTCATCGGGGTCCTCTCGTCGCGGCCGGAGGTCCGGCCTGTCACATCGGCGCCCTGCGCGCCGTCACACCCTTGACGCCCCCTGGAACGAGGATGTGACAGATGACCCCCGACGAACTTGCCCTCGCCTTCGAGCAGCACCGGCCCCGCCTGCGGGCGGTGGCCTACCGGATGCTCGGCAACCCCGACGACGCCGACGACGCGCTGCAGGAGGCCTGGCTGCGCCTGAACCGGACCGGCGACGAGGGGATCGACAACCTGGCCGCCTGGCTGACCACGGTCACCGGCCGGATCTGCCTCGACATCCTCCGCTCGCGGTCGACCCGCCGCGAGGACCCGCTGCCGAGCGGCCGGCCCGACGACAGCGCGCCGGAGATCCTGGACGACGCCTCTCCCGACCCGGTGCGGGAGGCCGAGCTGGCCGACGTCGTCGGCGTGGCGATGCAGGTGGTGCTGGAGAGCCTCGACCCGGCCGAGCGCCTGGCGTTCGTGCTGCACGACCTGTTCGCCGTGCCGTACGAGCAGATCGCGCCCGTGCTGGGCCGGTCGGTCGCGGCGGCTCGCCAGCTCGCGAGCCGCGGCCGGCGCCGGGTGCAGTCCGGGCCCGGGGCGCAGCGCGCCGCCGGCGACGACGCGGGGGACGACGTCGGCCGGCGTGCCGCCACCCCGGGAAGGACGGACCGGCAGGTCGTCGAGGCCTTCCTCCTGGCCTCCCGCACGGGCGACCTCGCGGGCCTGCTGGCCGTGCTCGCGCCCGACGTGGTGCTGCGTGCCGACCAGGCCGCCCTCGCGGCGGCGTCCGAGGCCGCGGACCGGGGCGCTCCCCTGCTGGCCCGCGAGGTGCGCGGGGCCGCGGCCGTGGCCGGCGCGTTCCGCGGCCGGGCGGGCGGCGCGGTGCCCGCGCTCATCGACGGCTCCATCGGGTTCGCGTACGCGCCTAACGGCACGCCGCTCGGCCTGTTCGCGGTCGTCGTGCACGACGGTCGGATCGCGGCCGTCGACATGATGGGCGACCCGACCACGGTCGCCGAGGCGCACGTCCTGCTGCTCGGCTGAGCCGACCGACGAACAGAGCCTGCGGGGCTGACCTGGCAGGGTGTGCGCCATGAACTCTCCTAGCACCGTGGTGGCCGGGCCCGCGACCTGGAACACGATGGTCCGGCTCGACCACCTGCCCGACCCGCGGCCGCACACCCTGTTCGCCCGCGGGTCGGTCCGCACGCTGGGCGGGACGAGCGCCGGCAAGGCCCTGCACCTGGCCGACCTCGGCGTGGCGAGCACGCTCGTCACCGACGTCGGGACGGATCCGGAGGGCGACCTGGTCCTGGCGGCGCTGGAGCACGCGCGCGGCACCGAGGTGCTCGCGCGGCGCGTGCCCGGGCCGTCCGAGCAGCACCTGAACCTCATGACCGACGCCGGCGAACGCCTCTCGATCTACCTCGCCGTCCCGGCCCCGTCAGCCGCGCCCGACCCCGCGGCGGTCGCGCGCGTGACGGCGGCGGAGCACGTGGTCCTGGACCTGAGCGCCGTCGGGCAGGGGCTGCTGCCGGCCGCCGCGGCGAGCGGCGCCACCCTCTGGACCGACCTGCACGACTACGACGGCGTGGCCGAGTTCCACCGGCCGTTCGCAGACGCGTGCTCGTACGTCTTCCTGAACGACGACGGCACGGACGACCACCGCGCCCTCATGACGGCGCTGCTGGAGCGGGGCGCGCGCACCGTGGTGTGCACGCTCGGCGCCCGCGGGGCCGTGGCGCGCACGGCGGAGGGCTGGTTCGAGACGCCGGCGGAGCCCACCGAGGTGCTGGACACCAACGGCGCCGGCGACGCGTTCTTCGCCGGCTTCTTCGCGGCGCACCTCGCCGGGGCGGGGACGGCGGAGTGCCTCCGGGCGGGGGCGCACCAGGCGACGCGCGCCCTGGGCACACGCCACCTGAGCCCGCTGCTGGACGAGGAGCCGGTCGCGAAGGCCTAGACCCGCTGCTCGCCCGCGGCGCGGGCGAGCACGGTCGCCAGCTCCTCGGCGACGCCGTCGGCGTCGTGGTGACCGACGACGGCGTCCGCGCAGGCCAGCACGTCGGCGTGGGCGTTGGCGACCGCGATGCCGCGGCCCGCCCAGGTGAGCATCGGCAGGTCGTTGGGCATGTCGCCGAAGGCCCAGACGTCAGCGGCGTCGACGCCGAGGCGCGTGCACCAGCGGGCCAGCGCGGCGGCCTTGTCCACCCCGGGCGGCATGAGCTCGGCCAGGCCGACGGCGCCCGAGTACGCCAGGTGCGCGTACTCCCCCACGGCGGCGCGCACCGCCGTGAAGAACCGCTCCTGCGCCATCCGGATCTCCTCCGGCGGGTCGGTGAAGACGCCCGGCGGGGGCACGTGCGCGGGGTCGAGCGCGAGGATCTTGGACACCGGGCCGCGAGCGCCGTCGAGGCCGAGGGTGTCCTCGACCGGCACCGACCACAGGCCGGGGTCGAGCGCAGGCTCGCGCTTCGGGTAGGCCGGGTCGAACGTGACGCCGTCGGGCCGCTCGAAGGCGAGCGCCGCGTGCGGCAGCGCGGCACGGATGCCGGTCACGACGGCGCGGACGGCGTCGTCGTCGAAGCCGCAGGTC
The DNA here is from genome assembly GCF_042731755.1 of Promicromonospora sp. NPDC059942. Lineage (NCBI taxonomy): Bacteria > Bacillati > Actinomycetota > Actinomycetes > Micrococcales > Promicromonosporaceae > Promicromonospora > Promicromonospora sp. NPDC059942. Next base: position 31,546 of record NZ_JBHWLR010000010.1, on the reverse strand, counting down.
TCCAGGGTCTCGCCGGAGGCGAGGTCCAGCACGCACGCCCCGCCGATGCAGATGACGCGGCCGTGGCCGCCCACGGTGTCGGCGAGGTGGTCGAGCCAGCGCGGCGGGCGGGCGGTGACGAAGACCACCTCGACGCCGGCGGCGTCGAGGTCCGCGAGCACCTGGCGGGTGCGGTCGGAGACCTTGCCGTCGCTCCGCAGGAGGGTGCCGTCGAGGTCGGTGGCGACGACCCGGGGCAGGCCGGTCATCGCCCGTCCCGGACGCCGGCGGCGGGCAGGATGACCTGGTCGATGTTCTCGATCAGGAAGTCGCGGTCGACCGGGCGGCCCAGCATGAGCACGCTGTAGGAGACCAGGGCCGGGCCGATGATGCAGAGCTTCTCGACGTCGACGTCGGCCGGGATCTCGCCGCGCTCGATGGCACGGCGGAAGAAGATGCGGTTGGCCCGGGCGCGCGGCTCGACGAGGGCCTCCTGCGCGGCGGCGGCGAGCTCGGGGCTGCGGGCGATCATGGACACGATCCCGGCCATGACCTTGAGCTTGCGTTCGCCGTCCCGGATGCTCGGCGTCCGGATCATCGCGACGAGGTCGCCCCGCAGGGTGCCCGTGTCGGGGAGGTCGTCGAGGTCGATCTCGCCCTGCTTCATGCACGCGACGGCGTCCAGCACGAGCTCGGCCTTGGACGACCACCGCCGGTAGACGGTCGCCTTCCCGGCCTTGGCACGGGCGGCCACCATGTCGATGGTCATGCCGTCGTACCCGGACTCGGACAGCACGTCGAGCGCGGCGTCCAGGATCTCGGGGTCGCGGGTGTGGTCCCTCTTGCGTCCGAGACGGGGCTTCGCCTCGGTCTGGTCGACCTGCGTCATCGCCGTCGTCCTCCTCTCTGCACTGTCCGACCTTACCCGCGGGTTAATACTGAACTAACTGTATCCGGAACTCGTTAGTTCCGTATATGCTGCGAAGCATGTCCCAGACTTCAACCCCCGCGACGGACAGTCGTCGCTGGATCACGCTCGTCGTGGTCGGGCTCGCCCAGCTGATGGTCGTGCTCGACGCGACCGTCGTGAACATCGCTCTCCCCTCGGCCCAGGCCGACCTCGGGTTCTCCGACGGTCAGCGCCAGTGGGTCATCACCGCGTACTCCCTCACGTTCGCGAGCCTCCTGCTGCTCGGCGGCCGCCTCTCCGACCTCATCGGCCGCAAGCGCACCTTCGTGATCGGGCTCATCGGGTTCGCCCTCGCCTCGGGCCTGGGCGGCGCCGCCGGCTCCTTCGAGCTGCTCGTGGCCGCCCGCGCGCTGCAGGGCGCGTTCGGCGCGCTGCTCGCCCCCACGGCACTCGCCGTGCTCACCACCACCTTCACCGTCCCGCGGGAACGCGCCCGCGCGTTCGGCGTCTTCGGCGCCATCGCCGGGGCCGGCGGCGCCGTCGGGCTGCTGCTGGGCGGCGTACTGACGGAGTCGCTCGACTGGCGCTGGAACCTCTACATCAACGTCTTCATCGCCGCGATCGCCCTGGTGGGCGCGTCGATGTTCATCCCGCGTATCGCCCGCAGCGGCCCGCGGCCGCGGCTGGACGTGCCCGGCACGCTGCTCGTCTCGGGCGCGCTGTTCGGCCTGGTCTACGGCTTCTCGAACGCCGAGACCGGCGGCTGGGACGCACCCCTGACGTGGGGCCTGCTGGCCGCCTCGGGCGTGCTGCTGATCGCGTTCGTCGGCTGGCAGACGCGCGCCGCGCACCCGCTCCTGCCGCTGAAGATCGTGCTCGACCGCAACCGCGGCGCGTCGTACCTCTCCGTGCTGATCGCCGGCGCGGGGATGTTCGGCATCTTCCTGTTCGTCACCTACTACCTGCAGCTCACGCTCGGGTACACGCCGATCCGCACGGGCCTGGCGTTCCTGCCGATGATCGGCATGCTGGTGCTCGCCGCACAGCTCGGCACCAACCTGCTCGTGCCCCGGTTCGGGCCCAAGCTCCTGGTGCCGATCGGCATGACGCTGGGCGCGATCGGCATGATCGACCTCACGTTCCTGGACGCGTCGAGCACCTACGCCACGAATGTCCTGCCGGGCCTGATGGTCATCGGCTTCGCGATGGGCACGATCATGCCCGCGTCGATGCAGACCGCCACGCTCGGCGTGGACCGGGAGTTCGCCGGCGTCGCGTCGGCCATGGTGAACACGAGCCAGCAGGTCGGCGGCTCCATCGGCACCGCGCTGCTCAACACGCTGGCCGCCACCGCGGCGGCCGACTACCTCGCCGCCCACGCGCCCGTGACCGCTGCGGTGGGCGCCCAGGCGGCGATCGAGAGCTACTCCACCGCGTACTGGTGGGGAGCCGGGTTCTTCGCCGTGGGCGCGGTGCTGTCGGCCCTGCTGTTCCGACGGCGCGGCCAGGGGCTCTCGCTGGCCCACACCCCGCCCGCGGAGGGCGGGGCGGCCGCCGCCTCGGGCACCGGGCACGCCGACCGCGTCGCGGAGCCGGTGCACGCCGGCTGACCGCCCACCTCGCTGACTCGGCAGGGCCACCTGCCGAGTCAGCGAGGTGGTCCGACCGGCCGACTGACTCGGCATGGTGGGCATGCCGAGTCAGCGGGGTGGGTGGGGGTTGCACCTCTCGTAGCGGGATGTGGTGCGGTGGGTTCACGTCCCGTTCCGCCGAGGAAGGCCTCACCCCATGCATCCGTCCTTCGTCCCGCCCCGCCAGGTCAAGATCGGCGACGCCGCGGCCTTCGCCGGCACGACGCCGCGGGCGATCCGTCACTACCACGAGATCGGCCTGCTCCCCGAGCCCGAGCGGGGCGGTGACGACCGCCGCCGCTACGGCTACGACGACATGGTCCGGCTGCTGTGGATCCGCAGGATGGCGGACGCCGGGATCGCCCTGGACGACATCCGTGCTGCGTTCGCCGGCGCAGCGCCCGCCGGGTCGGCTCCCGCCGGTTCCGACGACGACGACATCGCGGCTGTCCTGGAACGGCTGGACGAGACCCTCGTCGCCCAGGAGGCAGAGCTGCGCCGACAGCGGGCCGCGGTGCAGCGGATGCGCACCCGGGGCAGCAGGGCGGGCCTGCTCTCCGACGTCGTGACGGACCGCCTCGCGAACCTGCCGGAGGGTTCCCTGCGCCAGGCGGACCTGGACACCCTGCTGGTCACGGAGCGGATCTTCGGCCCGCTCGGCGCGGCGATCCAGGCCACCCGTTTCATCGCTCTGGCCGGCAGTCCGGACCTGCGAGCGGAGTCCGACCGGGTCGACGCCGCCGAGGAGGCGCTCGACGACACGGTCGCCGTCGACGACCCCCGGGTGGCCCAGGTGGCCGCTGAACGACATGTCTTCGAACAGAAGCTGGAGGCCGCCATGGAGGAGGCCGGCCTGGACGAGGGTGACGATGCGCTCCTCGACTCCTGGGACGCCGGCGAGATCCCGGACGGCGGGCACAGGACCATGAGCGCGCTCGGGGCCGTCGGGAAGATGCCCTACGACTTCTCCCCGGCCCGCCTGCGCTGCATGGAGCTGGCCGTGGAGCTCGGGGCCAGCGCCTGAGGTCGGAACCCGTGACAAGCGGGACGGGCGGCCACCGGAGTCCCGGTGACCGCCCGCCCGCCCGCGCCGACCGACGGACGAGCCGTCAGCGGTAGTTCGTGAACTGCAGCGCGAAGTCCAGGTCCGAGCCCTTCAGCAGGCTCTGCACCTCCTGGAGCTGGTCGCGCGACTTGCTGGTCACGCGGACCTCGTCACCGGTGATCTGCGTCTTGACGCCCTTCGGGCCCTCTTCACGGATGATCTTGGTGACCTTCTTCGCGGACTCCCCGGCCAGGCCCTCCTTGAGGGTCGCCCCGAGGCGGTACTCCTTGCCGGACGGCTTGGGCTCGCGCTCACCGAGGTCGAGCGACTTGAGCGAGATGCCGCGCTTGACCAGCTTGGTCTCGAAGACGTCGAGGGCCGCGAGCACCCGCTCCGACGAGTTGGCGACGATGAGGATGCTCTCGCCGGTCCAGGTGATCGATGCGCCGACGTTCTTGAAGTCGTACCGCTGCGAGATCTCCTTCGCGGCCTGGTTCAGCGCGTTGTCGACCTCCTGGCGGTCGACCTTGCTGACGATGTCGAACGACGAGTCGGCCATGTGGTGCTCCTTCTGCGTAACACCCGGGCGCCCCTGCACGCCCGGTCGGAATCTGCTCACCGTATCCGCCCCCGCCGACCCCGACGAACGCTTTGCGCGGGTGAGGTCGGCGGCCGGACGGACGACGGGCGGGTGGGCTCAGAGCATCCCGGGCGGGGTGCCCCAGTCCGGGCCGGACGTCGGGCCGCCCGGGTTGTAGCCGGCGGACGGGCCGCCCGCCATCGCCTCCAGCCGGCGGATGCGGTCCGGCATCGGCGGGTGCGTGGCGAACAGGCGCCCGATGCCGGCACCGCGGAACGGGTTGGCGATCATCAGGTGCGAGACGTTGGTCAGGTCGCGGTCCTGCGGCAGCGGCGCGCGCTGCGTGCCCTGCTCCAGCTTCCGCAGCGCGGAGGCCAGGGCTAGCGGGTCACCGGTGAGCCGGGCGCCGTCCTCGTCGGCGTCGTACTCGCGCGTCCGGGAGATCGCCATCTGGATCAGCATCGCCGCGATCGGGGCGAGCAGAGCCATGGCGAGCGCCGCGAGCGGGTTGCCGCCCTCGCGGCGGTCGCCGCCGCCGAAGAACAGCAGGAACTGCGCCAGGGCGGTGATGACGCCGGCCAGCGCGCCCGCCACCGACGAGGTCAGGATGTCGCGGTTGTAGACGTGCATCAGCTCGTGGCCCAGCACACCCCGCAGCTCGCGCTCGTTCAGGAGCTCCAGGATGCCCTCCGTGCAGCACACCGCGGCGTTCTGCGGGTTGCGCCCGGTGGCGAACGCGTTGGGTGCCTTGGTGGGCGAGATGTAGAGCCGGGGCATCGGCTGGCGCGCCGCCGTGGAGAGCTCGCGCACGATGCGGTGCATCTCCGGCGCCTGCAGCTCGGTCACGGGGTACGCGTGCATCGCGCGGATGGCCAGCTTGTCGGAGTTCCAGTACCCGTAGGCGGTGGTCGCCAGTCCGATCAGCACGAAGATCCACAGTGTGGTCGAGCTCCTGCCGAACAGCGCCCACAACCCGAGGATCACGGCCCACATGCCACCGAACAGCGCGGCGGTCTTCAGCCCGTTGTAGTGCCTGTGCATCGCACTCCTTTCCTCCCACCCGAACGCGCCAGCCCGGTCCGGGGTTCCCCGGGCCTGCCGCCCTCAGGAAACGATCGTGCCCGGAAGACCTGAGTCTTCCGGGCACGTTCGCTGGATGGCAACGGGGAGCGGCCTACGACTTACGGCTGATGCTCACCATCTCGTCGCGCGGGACGACCTTGATCCGCTCGCGGCCCGCGGCCTCGCCGAGCGCCCGCTCGTGCGCGTCCAGGAGCTCCCAGCCGGACCACTCGATGAAGTGGACACCCTTGCCCGTGAGGAACTCGGTGACGGCCTCCGGCGTGCCCTGCGGCGCGGTGCGGCCGCCGGTCAGGTCGCCGGGCGCCTCGCCGTCGGCCACGCCCGTGACGTCCTCGACGAGGTGGCGGATGGTCTCCGAGGCGTCCGACTTGGTGTGGCCGATGAGGCCCACCGGGCCACGCTTGATCCAGCCGGTCGCGTACACACCGGGCACCTGGTTGCCGTCGATGTCGACGACGCGGCCCTCGCGGTTGGTGATGACGCCCTTGACGTCGTCGTACGGGATCTCCGGAAGGGACGAGCCGAAGTAGCCCACGGCCCGGTAGACGGCCTGGACCGGCCACTCGACGAACTCGCCGGTGCCCTTGACGGTGCCGTCGCCCTGGAGCGCGGTGCGCTCGGTGCGGAGCCCGACGACCTTGCCGTCCTCGCCGAGCACCTCGGCCGGGGCGTGCAGGAAGTGGAGGTGCAGCCGGCGCGACGCCGTGTTCTGCGCGGGGTCCTTGAGCGTCCAGTCCACGAGGGTCTTGACGACCTGCTTGGTCTGGTTCGACGAGTTGATCGCCGCCTCGGAGCCCTCGTCGAAGTCGAAGTCCTCCGGGTACACGACGATGTCGACGTCCGGGACGTGGCCCAGCTCGCGCAGCTCCAGCGGCGAGAACTTGACCTGCGCCGGGCCGCGCCGCGCGAACACGTGCACGTCGGTGACCGGGGAGGTCTTCAGGATCTCGTGCACGTTGGCCGGGATCTCGGTGGGCAGCAGGTCGTCCGCGTGCTTGGCGAGGATGCGGGCCACGTCGAGCGCGACGTTGCCGGCGCCGATCACGGCCACCTGCTCCGCCTCCAGCGGCCAGGTGCGCGGCACGTCGGGGTGGCCGTCGTACCAGGACACGAAGTCCGCGGCGCCGTAGGAGCCGTCGAGGTCGATGCCCGGCACGTCCAGCTCGGCGTCCTTGATGGACCCGGTGGAGAAGATCACGGCGTCGTAGAACTGGCGGAGGTCCTCGAGCTTCAGGTCCACGCCGTAGTCGACGTTGGCCAGCAGGCGGATGTCCCCGCGGCTCAGCACCTTGTGGAGCGCGACGATGATCTGCTTGATGCGCGGGTGGTCCGGCGCGACGCCGTACCGCACCAGGCCGAACGGCGCCGGGAGGCGCTCGAACAGGTCGATGCTGACGTCGAGGTCGGACTTGGACAGGATGTCGCTCGCGTAGATGCCGGCGGGGCCGGCGCCGACGACGGCGACGCGCAAGGGTCGGGTGGTGCTCACGAAGGGGCGCCTTCCGGTCGAGGACAAGGGAAGCGAAGGCCGCTACCGATTCTACCGACCGGGTAAGGCGCACCTCACCCCCGGTTCAGGGGGTGGACGTGGGGTTACTGTGAGAATCCTCGCGTTCCGGGCTCAGCGGCCCTGCTCGCGCTCCCGCTTCACCCTGTCCGCCCGACGCCGGAGGCTGGCGCGACTGGCCGCCTCGTCCAGCGCCCCGTACCCCGCGAAGCCGAGCGCGAGCAGGCCCAGGAGCCCCACGATCACGGTGACGGGGATGAGGTCCAGCGCCCGGGCGATCAAGGCGACGACGATGAGCCCGACGCCGATCCACAGGCTCCATCTGATGACCGTGCGTTCGGCGCTCATGCTGCACGCTCCAGCGCCGCCACGAGCCGGGGCACCTGGGTGGCCGCGTCGGCAGGAACACCGCTGATCCGGACCATGGGCAGCACCCGCTGGGACAAGCCCGCGACCGGATGCCCCAAGTCCACCAGGGCGGACTCCAGCGCGCCCACCAGCCGGTCGGGCTGCCGCCAGGTGCCGAACCACCACACGAGCCGATCCCGCCGCTCGGGGTCCTCCGCGCGGAAGATGCCGGAGGCGTCGGCGTCGCGCCGCCGCGCGGTCGCACCCAGCGCCGCGACGAACGCCACGCCGTTCCAGGCCCACACGGTGGTGCGGCCCGTCGTGAGGGGAGTGTGGCCGCCCAGCATCCCGGCGAGCTTCCACCCCGGCCGCACCGCGGTGATCGAACCGGCGTCGAACCGGTCGAACGGCACCACGCGGGGCCTGAGGAACAGGGCGAACGAGCCGATCAGGAGCCCACGGTCGAGCACCACGACCTTCTCCGCGCCCAGGTAGCCGAGGATCAGCCAGGCGAGCAGGACCATCGCGACGCCCTGGACGAGGGAGTCGACGACGTCACCGTTCCCGAGCGCGGGCAGCACCGTGAAGACCAGTCCGGCCGCGATGGTGACCCACCACGCCTTCGGCGACGGCGGGTTGGCCTCGACGTGGCGGATCTCGCCGAGCTCCGGAAGCTCCGCCGCGATCCGGCGGACCTTCCGCGTGACCCCGTCACCGGTAACAGATCTACTACCCACCATCGCAGCTGCCTTCCCGACAGACGTGGAAGACACCCTGCCCCCCGACGGACGAGAGACTAGCGCCCCAGCTCACGTTCGCGCCGGACCCGGGCCGCCCGACGCCGGAGCTCCGCCCTCGAGGTCGCTTCGTAGAGCCAGTCGTAACCCGCGATGCCGACCGCGATCAGGCCCAGGATGCCCGCGATCACCGTCACCGGGATCAGGTCGAGCACCCTGGCCAGCACCGTGACCACGATGAGACCGAGACCGATCCAGAGGCTCCACCGACCGAGGCCGCTCATCGGGCGACCACGTCGGCCGGGTGCTCTCGGGTGCTTCTCATGGGGCACGCCCTTCGTTCGAGATCAGGGTGAGACGAGAACGCGTCGGGGGCGGTGCGGCACCCGAAGGTCACCGCACCACCCCCGGACGGGTTCGATCAGTTGGTCGTGCCTTCCCAGTTGCCCGTGACGTCCAGGCTCGCGTCGACCTGCGCGACGAGGTCCGTGGTCAGCACGTCCGGAGCACCGGAGAGCTGGATCAGGGACGGGATCCCGTTGGCGTCGGTGATGGCCCAGACCACGGCCGTGTACTCCTGACCCGCGGAGTCGTAGGTGTAGGAGGTGTTGGCCCGGTCGTCCCCAGTACGGAGCGTGGTGACCGGTGCGTAGTTCTCGTTGGTCGAGCCCTTGCCCTTGATCTGGCCGATGAACCAGTCGATGGCCTCCGGCGCGGTCATGGCCGCACCACCGGGGATGAACCCGATGCGGCCGGCCACCCCGCCCTCGCTGTTGGTGAGCTGGTGGACGTAGGACCAGCCGTCGGCGTCGCCGATCGACTCCCAGTCGGCCGGGACCTGCGCAGTGAGGTGCTCCGCGGTGATCGTCTGCACCTCCGCGCCCGCCTCCGGCGCGGCAGGCGACTCTGCGGGCGACTCCGCTGCCCCGGACTCCCCGCCGATCGGCTCGAGCTCGCCGGCCGAGAACGAGCAGGCCGCCAGCGCCGGTGCGAGGAGCAGGGCCGTCACTGCGGCCAGGATGGAACGACGGGAACGCATGAATCACTCACTTCCATTGGGGTGGCGCCGCATCGGTGGGCGCCACCGGGGTGCGATACGACGTGAAGCCGGCCCGCCCGGGCCGGCTCCTACTTCTCGAACATCCGCGCTCCGGACCAGTCCCGGGGCGGCCGCCAGCCGTTGTTCCGCAGGACGGTGAACACCGGCACCTTCGCGTCGGCCGGCTTGATCATGACGGCGCCCTCCCACGAGGTGCGGTCGCCGGTCTGACCGACCACGCGGACCTGGCCGTCGGCGCCCTCGACGAAGGATGCCGAGGTGCCACCGGCCGTCTTGCCCTTCTGCCACGTCCAGTTGCCGTAGGCCGTCGCCCCCATCGGGCCGGCGGCGGCGCGAACCGACGCCTTCCCGGAGTGCTCGACGAACTTGTAGTGCGCCGTGGCCGGGTCGAGGTCGACCTCCATCCGCCACGCGAACGCCTGCGACCCGCGCACGAAGAGGGTCTGCCAGCGCATCTCCTCGTGCTTCCACTGCACGGTGACCCGCACCCCCTTGGGGGTCCGCTCCGCGTCGATCTGGTAGGGCAGGCCGTCGCTGTTCATCCCGACGAGCTGCGCCACGACGTCCTCCACCGGCGCCGGGGCGCCGGGGGCGCGGACCGCGCCGTCCGGCACCTCCGCCCGCTCGACCTCGGCGAGCGCGCGCTGCCCGCGCCGCACGGTCCAGATACCACGCCACACGACCGCGGCCGCCGCGACGACGAGGAGGACGATGCCGAGCGCCACCTGGCCGTTGAGGAAGAGGAGGATGGCGCCGACGAACAGGATGGAGCCGACGACGAAGACGATGCGCCGGCTGGCTACCGCGAACTGCTTGTCGGACGAGGGGTCCTGCGCGCCGCTCATCCGTTCGCCAGCTCTACGCTGTCCTGGATCGCCCTGACGGTCGACCACACCTCCTTGGCCTGGGATCCCGCGCAGGTGCCGGTGATCTCGACCACGTCGCGTACCCCGTCGTGCTCGACGACGGCCAGGCGGAGCGCCTGCGCCATCGTGCCCGTCGAGTCGCTCGTCCAGGCGCCCTCGACGCGGAGGGCCGGCAGACCGGAGACGGTGGTCTTGACCCGGCCCACCTCCTTGTAGCCCGGCAGCGACTCGAACTTGGCGAGTGCCCGCTGCACGACCGCCTCGAAGGTCTGCTCCGGGCTCAGCCGCTGGATGACGACCAGCACGTTCGGCCGGAACTCACCCTCTGGGCGCTCCTGGAGGATCGCTATCTGGGCCTCCGGCAAGGAGCGCGGGGCCCAGCCCTCGGGGCAGTCCATGACGACCTCGGGGAAACCGGGAAAGGTCTCGCTCGGGTAGGTGACTGTGCTCATGCTGTTATCCAATCAGGTTTCCGGAACGGGTCACCAGAGTCCGGTGAAGTCACCGATGCCATCGAGTGCTGCGCCACCGGCGTCAGCGATTGCGTCGACCGTGTCAGCAGGCGAGACGTCGAACGACACCGAGAACCCGGCCCCGACACCCAGGGCGGCCCCGAGCTCGAAGTCGACCCCGACGTTGTCCCAGCCCACGTCGATGTCTGCGTTGGCCTTGACGCCGATACCGGCGTAGACCTCACCCTCGGCACCGGCCGTCACGCCGGCCACCGTACCGGAAGCGCCTGCCGAGGCCTGGCCACCGGCGAACGCCTCGCCACCGGCGCTGACACCGAGGCCCTCCGGGCCCAGCGTCATACCGGCCTCGGCCTCGGCGCGCCCGCCGACGAAGGCCTCGGCGTTGCCCTCGGCGCTGATGTGCTCGCCGTATCCGACCTGTCCGCTCGCGCTCGCGGTCGCGCCCGCCGACACACCTGCTGCGCCCTCGGCGGTCAGCCCGTTCTCGTTGAGGCCGACCGAACCGCTCGCCTCCGCACCGAGACCCGCCTGCACCGAGGCCTCGCCGGAACCGTGCGCGCCGTCCTCGGAGCCGAACTCGCCCTCGACGCCCGCCTCGGCGCCGACGAATCCCTCGACCTCGCCCTCGGCGAGCGTGATGTTCGCGTTCGGGTCGCCCTTGCCGTTGGCCGCGTCGATCGGGTTGCCCTCGGCGTCCGTGCCGCTCGGCGTGAAGTTGCCGTTCTCGTCGTAGGTGCCGTGGCGCTCGGAGGTGTACTCGCTGTTGTTCCGCTCGAACTCGCCCTCCGGGCCGTTGCCCGAGAAGGAGGGGCCGCCGCCGCCCTCTTCGCCGCCACCCTCACCGCCGCCGGCACCGGCCCCGGCTCCGGCGCCTGCTCCAGCACCCGCGCCGATACCGATACCCGCTCCGGCGCCACCACCCGCGTAGTCGTCCGACGTCGCCGCCTGGGCGTCCGCGTTCGCGCGCACCTTGGTCGCGACCTCGGTCAGCGCGGTGGCCGTCTCCTTGAGCTTCGCGAGGTGGTTGCTGTTCCACTCGTCGCGGAAGCCCTCTGCGTCCGGGCCGTGCCAGCCGTTCTCCGACTCCGGGATCACGGCCGTCACCGTCGTGACGACGGTCTCGAGAGTCTCGCTGCCCTCGTCGATCTTGTCGGCAAGCAGGCGCAGCGACTCGATATCGGCGCCGTACATTTCGCCGCTCACATGGTTCTCCTCACGTCCCGCCGATGACGGCGCTGGGCCTGGCCCGGATCTGGCTCGCTACTGACTCAAGAGGTGCGGGACCGACGACGGTCCCGCACCTCTTGTACCGGGCCTCGCGAGTGCGGGGGCCCGACCGGACAGCTCGAGCTCGATCAGTACGAGCTGGAGGTGTCCTGCTGCATCGAGGCGTTGTTGTCGGCGGTGGTGCCGTAGGCCTCGATCGCGGCGGCGATCTCGTTCAGCTTGGTGGCGTGGGTACCGTCCCACTCCTCCTGGAACTGGACGGCGTCCGGGCCGTTCCACTGGGTCTGGGCCATCTGGCTCGTGATGGTCTGGACGACCTGGCGGACACCCTCGGCCTGCGTCCGGAGCGTGTTGGCGAGGCTCTTGACTGCCTCGACATCAAGACCGAAAACGTTGCCACCCTCTGCGACCATGCCATGCTCCTTTGTCTGTGGCTGTCCCGAGGACAGCCTCCGATTCTGCGACGTCACGAACTATTTCACGGCCCGTGACAAGGCGGAATGGGGAGGACTCCCCATCCCCTGCACGTCAGCCCGGGAGGGCGACGTGGATCTTGGTTGCCCTTCCGGCGGTGACGAGGAAGCCACGGCCGGGCGGGAAGTCCTTGCGCCGGATCCGGCCCAGCGGCGTGTTCATGAGCACGTCGCCGTCCGAGTCCCCGGGGGTCAGGAGCAGGCCGTTGCGGCCGGACTTGAACGGCCCCGCCAACGTGAACGCCTTGCTCCAGGTGGACGACTCCGACTCACCGACGACCAGCTGGTCCTTGCGGGACGCGAGCTTGACGAACGCCTCCATCGGCTTCTCCGCCGGCGTGCCGGTGAGCTCGGTGTAGTTCTCGACCATCACGGTGAGCGTACCGGGGGTCGTCCGATCGCTCTCGAGGAGCGTGGTGAGCTCCTTGAGCGCCTCCACGACGTCCTCCGGGGAGGACGCCTGCATGTCCCAGAGGTCCAGCGCCGACAGGCTGGACCGCCGCGACGACAGGTACACCAGCCGCCCGGCCCCGTTCCTGCGCAGCGCGGTCGCGAGCGTCACGAACGCCGTCGTCCGACCTGATCCGGGCGGGCCCGCCACCATGAGCGGGCCGCGCAGCGGCAGGCCCACCGGCGCGATGTCGAGGTCGCGCAGACCGATGGTGGCCAGCTCCCCGGTGCGCTGCGGCAGCTGGTCCAGCGTGAACGTGTCGGGCAGCCGCTCGATGCCGGGCGCCTGCGGCACGCCGCCCACCGTGCGCATCGTCTGCTCCAGCCGGGCCAGCTCGCGCGACTGCACCGCCGCGTTGGAGTCCCCGCCGAGCACGGCGATCTGGGCCTCCTGGCCGTACATGATCGCCCGCCCCGGCGCGGACGCCGGGGTCAGCACGTCCTTCGGGACGTTCAGCATGATGTAGTCGTCCTCCTTCGCCATCCGGTGCACGATGCGCTTCTGCACCGTGGAGGCGAGGGAGGGCGGCACGGAGACCGCACGGTCACCGGTCATGACGAGGTGGATCCCGACGGGTCGACCGTCGGTGGCGAGCTGCGTGAAGGTGCCGAAGATCGAGAACCCGCGGGCCGTGATGTTCTCGTAGGCCTCGCGGAAGGCCCCGATGCCGTCGACGAGCACGATGATGCGGGGCTCGTCGGGCTTGTTCGCCAGGCGGCGGTACTCGTCGATGGTCGTCGCCCGCACGGCGGCGAATCGGTCGGAGCGCTGGTCCAGCGTGTCGCGCAGCCGGCGCATGAGCCGGGTCACGCGCTCCTCGTCGTCCCCGGCGATCACCGCGCCCACGTGCGGCAGGTTCTCCAGCATCGACAGACCGCCGGAGCCGCAGTCGATGCCGTAGACCTGCACCGGGCCACCCCGGTGCGTCAGGCCCGCCGACACCGCGATGGTCCGCAGCGTCGTGCTCTTGCCCGTACCACCGGTGCCGTAGATCGCGAGGTTGCCGTCGGTGTCCGGCTCGTAGTGCACGGTCGGCTGAGCCTGCTGCGGCGGGTTGTCGAGCACGCCGAGCACGAGCTGCGAGTCCGTGCGCCGGTTGGGGAGCAGCGCCAGGTCGTAGGTGGCGGCCAGCTCCTCCAGCCACGGCTTGCGGGGCGTCGGCACGCCGGCCTCGGACGCCGCGCGGCGGATGGTCGAGACCATCCGGGCGATGTCGTTGGGCCCGGGGTCGACGTTCTCGATGACCTCGGGAGCCGGCAGCTCCCAGCGCCGGCCCGTGCCGAAGTCCATCTCCTCGACGTCGAGCGACGATCGCTCAGGCTCGTCCTTGGTCCAGCCGCCGGCGTAGCCGGTCTGGAACGTGGTGAGCCGGCCGGGGCCGGTCTTCGCGGCGCCACGGCCGGGGATCGACGGCGAGAAGTGCGCGGCCATGTCGTCGCCGAGCACGTCCTTGGAGTCGTGCTCGTCGGCCATGCGCAGGGCGATGCGGAGGTTCGTGTTCGCCCGCAGGCTGTCCTTGATGACACCGGCGGGGCGCTGCGTCGCGAGGATCAGGTGCAGGCCGAGCGACCGGCCACGCTGGGCGACGTCGATCACGCCGTCCACGAACTCCGGGACCTCGCCGACCAGGGCCGCGAACTCGTCGACCACGATGATCAGGCTCGGCGGCGCCTCGGGGTCACCGGTGCGCTCCAGGGACGCGAGGTCCTTGGCCTTCTTCCGGTTCAGCAGGTGCTCGCGGTAGTGCAGCTCGGCGCGGAGCGAGGACAGCGCGCGCCGCACGAGGTGCGGCGACAGGTCCGTCACCAGGCCGACGGTGTGCGGCAGGTGCACGCAGTCGGCGAACGCCGCGCCACCCTTGTAGTCCACGAAGAGGAAGGTCACGCGGTCGGGGCTGTGCGCGGCCGCCATGCCGAGCACCCAGGACTGCAGGAACTCCGACTTACCCGCACCGGTGGTACCGCCCACGAGGGCGTGCGGGCCCTGCGTGCGCAGGTCCAGGTGGAACGGCTCCACGCCGTCGTGCCCGATGAGCGCCCGCAGGTTCGTGGGGGTCTTGCGCCGCACCGGCGGCGAGCCGTCGCGCGGGGTGAGGGAGAGGTTCTCCCGCCACCGCTCGACCACGGTGTTCGAGTCCTTGCCCATCTCCGTGCCGGCCAGCGCCAGGTAGGACACCGCACGCGGCAGGTCGGACTCGTCGTCGGTGGGTGCGCCGACGTCGACCACCGGGGACAGGATCCGGGCCACCTCGCGCGCCGTGGCGAGGTCGGCGACCTCGCAGCGCACGGGGTAGGCGAGCTGGCCGTAGTGCACCTCGCCGGTCATGGCGCCGCTGTTCTCGGAGTCCGAGTTCAGCAGCACGAACGTCCGGCAGGCGGCCGGGAGCTGCTCGACCGTGGGCGCGATCCACACCACGTAGACGCCCGCCGCCGCGCCGTGCTCGGCGAGCCGCACGAGCCGCGCGCGCTCGACCGGGGCGTCGTCCTCCACGAGGACGACGACCGACGGCAGCAGGGGCTTGGGGGGAGCCTCGTTGCGGTTCTTCTCCGCGTCCATCTCGCCGACGAGCGGCGCGTGGCCGTCGAGGCTGACGCCGCGTCCCTCGACCAGCTCCTCGAGCCGGGTCAGCAGGGAGATGCCGGAGCCGGAGTCGTCGGCCAGGTGGTCGGAGGCCCCGAGCGGGCTGTGCGGCGAGCCGGTGTGCGGCAGCCACTCGAGCCACTCCCAGTCAGCGCGGGAGCGGGCGGACGTCAGGGCCGTCACGACCACGTCGGCCGGCGAGTGGAGCGCGGCGATCTGCAGCAGGACGGACCGCCCCACCGGCTCGACGATGCCGCTCGGCCCCGCGATCCCGATGTTGCCGCCGTACCGGAGGCCGGCGCCCATGGGGACGTCGTGGATGGTGATGCACTGCTGCTGCAGGTCCAGCACCCGCTGCCAGTGCTCGGGCACCGCGTCGTTCTCGCGCGGCTCGTCGAACTCGGTGCGGGAGGGCGCCGACCCGAGCCCGAACCGCACCGACAGGAAGCTGCGGTGCTCCGGACGGTGGGTCCACATGAGCCCGCCGAGGCGGCGGACGGCGTCGAGCGACTCGGCGAGCGACGGCGACTCGGCGAGCCGGACCGCCCGCTCGACCGCGTGGGTGGCGTCGATCCGCTCCGAGGTGGCGACCACGGCACGCTCGAAGTTCTCCGACGCCTCCTTGAACTGCTTCTTGCCGTACATCTTCCGGTCGAAGTACATCCCGACCATCATGACGGGGCTCATGAACATGAACATGAGCGACATCGGGTTGCGCGTGACGGAGTACATCGCCGCGCCCATCGCCATCGGCGCGAGCATCATCAGCCAGGGCAGGCGCTGCGGCTGCACCGGCTTCGGCGGCTTGGGCGCCTTGATCTTGATCTCGCCGAACCGGGTGACCACGCGGGGCGACCGGTTGAACTCCACCACCGGGCTGGTCGGGACCAGGCTGGTCGAGCGGTGCAGGGCCACGACGGACAGCGTGGTCTCGCCGAGAGTCACGGTGTCCGACGACGTCAGCACGGCCCGCGTCGTCCGCTTGCCGCCCATGACCAGGCCGTTGGCGGACGCGAGGTCGTGCACCTCGATGGACTCGCCGACGACCACCCGGGCGTGCCGCTTGGAGACCTGCCCGTCCGAGAGCCGGACGTCCATGCCGCGGTCACGCCCGATGTAGGTGGTACCGACCGGCAGCGGGAACTCCCGCCCGGCGTCGGGCCCGTCCAGGACGCGCAGCTGCGCGACCGCGGTGCCGCGGTCCTGCCCGGCGTTCACGAACTGCTCGGAGACGCGCACGATCGAGACCACGGACCCGGAGCGCAGGCCCGCCTGGACCAGGTCGTTGGTGGGGGTCAGCACCCGGCCGCTGGTGAAGCTCGTCGAGCCGTCGCCCACCACCTGCAGCGTGAGGTTCTCGGGTGCGGGGGCGCCGTTGCGGGTGGGGTCGCCCGAGAAGAGGGCCTCGGCCACGTCGCGTACCGTCGCGGTGGCGTCGGCGGTGACCGCGACGTTCACGCCGGACTCGTCGGGTCGGTTGAGGGTCAGCTTGATGCGCACGTCAGGCGTCGTCCTTCAGGTCGAGAAGTGGAAGGTCCGCGGGGGTCACCAGCCGGGAGGCGACGGCGTACTCGACGAGCCGCGCGCGCCGGTTGGTGGCGAGCAGTCCGGGGCCGCCGCGGAGCCCCTTGACGCCGATCCGGTCGAGCTTCTCGCAGACGTTGTCGAGCTTGCGGTTGAACCGGGTCGTGGCCCAGCCCAGGCGGCGTGCCGCGTCCGCACTGGACGGGATCTCGCTCAGGCCGGTGCCCTCGCGGCGCAGCATGGGCTCGGCGAGCACCACGATGAGCTGCTTCTGGCTGGTGGTGAAGCTGATGGCGCCGATGGTGGTGGCGCCGGTGTCGGGGTCCTCGGAACGGACCTCGTGGTAGGGGGCGTCCGTGAGCTGGGCCGTCAGCTCGTAGGTGGTGGGGCCGGCCGTGAAGACGATCGAGGTGGTGGGGAAGACGATGGGCAGGCGGTGGCCCGGCGGGAGCCACGACTGCACGCCGCCGCCCGCGTCGCACACCGTCGCCGAGATCAGGGACCCCACGTTCGAGAGCCACCAGATCCCGTCCTCCTCCGTCACCCGGAGAAAGCGTCGGTGCAGGTAGGGGTTGTCGTCGATCGCGAGGTCACCCTCGCGGCCCACGTCGAAACCACCCTCCGCCTGTGCGGGATGGAACCACTCACCGCAGAACTCGAGCGCGAGATCGCCCACGTCGTCCCCTCTTCTCCCCCTGTCAGCCGGCCGGTCGGCCGGTGCCCCTCAGTCCGCCGGGACGCACTCCTGCGCCGGTTCCGCCGATGCCTTGCCGGAACGCATGACCACGACCTCGATGCACGTGTCGCCGCTCTCGGCACGAGTCACGGTCACCGTTGGGTTCGTGACGGCCTGGTAGCTGTCCTGCGAGGTCAGCGCCAGCACACGGTACCCGTAGGTGTCGCCTTCCTCCCGTGATTTCGGCGGCTCCCACGTGAAGACGACCTCGTTGCCCTTCGCCTCGGCCTTCAGCTCGCGGACCGGCGGCACGTAGCCCGCACCGGGGGCGGGCGGCGGGTCCCCGGCGACCGTCTGGGTCTGCCCGGGGTCCTCGGGGTCTCCACCGCCGTTCTGCAGGGCGAACCAGCCCACGACCAGCACCGCGACGAGCACCACGGCGCCGCCGACCAGCGCCACGGTCCCCCACGGCGACGACTTCTCCTGCACGACCTCCTGCGGCAGGTCGACGGGCAGCTGTGGCGCCCGCGTCCGGTGCACCGTCTCCTCGACGGGCGGCGCCTCCCAGCCGACCGAGGCCACCGGCACGTCGAGGGCGGGCACGGTCGTGCGGGTCCCCGCGGCGGTAGCCGCCTGGGGTGCCCAGCCGGACGTGCCCTGGGTGGCCGGCGCGAAGCCGCCCGACGACGTCGCCCGGCCGCCGACGGGCGCCGGCCCGGGAGCGGGCCGCTGCCCCGGGTCGATCGCCGTGACGTTCTTCAGCCGCGTACCGTCGTCGTCCTCTTCCTCCTCCGCGACCGCACCGGTCTCGTCGAGGAGGTCGATGGGGGTCATGTCGCGCGCCAGGCCCACCTGGACCTGTTGCAGCGCGCGGGCGAACGCCAGCACCGACGGGTACCGCGACGAGGGGTGCTTGGCCATCGCGATGCGGAGCACCTGCTCCAGCGACGGCGGCACGTCGTTGCGCCCGATGGGCGGCAGCGGCGCCTGCTCGACGCGCGCCACGAGGTCCGCCGACGTGTTGGACCCGCCGGGCACCTCGAACGGCGTGCGGCCGGCCAGCAGCGTGTAGCAGGTGGCGGCCAGCGCCCAGACGTCCGTCGTCTTGCCCGCGACGGGCGGGTCGCCGAACGATTCCGGCGGCGACCACGGGATGGACATGCCCTCCGCGGCCGAGGCCTCCTCGACCGTGGAGGAGATGCCGAAGTCCGTCAGCACGGGGTGCCCGAACTGCGTCACCAGGATGTTGGCCGGCTTCAGGTCACGGTGCAGGATGCCGAGCCGGTGCGCGGTCTCCACCGCGCCCGCGATCTGGATCGTGGTGCGCAGCGCCTCGGCCAGCGAGAAGCGCTCCGACCGGTACCGCGCGCCCAGGTTGGGGCGCGAGCAGTACTCCATGGCCAGGTACGGGCGGCCGTCGTCGGCGACGCTCGCCTCGTACATCGTCACGATCGACGGGTGGTTGCCCAGGACCGCCATGAGGTCGGCCTCGGAGTCGAACGCCGCACGCTGGGCGTCGCTCGCGTGCTCCTTGAGGAGCACCTTGACGGCGACCAGCCGCTTCGGACGCTGCTGCTCGTACAGGAAGACGTCCGAGAAGCCGCCGGACCCGATCAGCTTCTTGTACTCGAACCCGGCGATGTGGGGCGGCGCCGACGGCGCACGCTTGCTGCTCACGCTTCTCCTTGGTTGATGGTGGAGCCGTCATCGGTGGTCGTGCCGGCTGTGGCCCTCACCAGATGCCTTCGAAGGTCAGGGTCGCTCCGTCGCCGAGGTCGACGACGTCGCCCTCGACCACGATCACCTTCTCGTTGGGGTGCAGCCGCCGGGGCTGCTGCCCCGGCCGCAGGAGGGTGGTGCCGTTCGTGGTCGCGAGGTCCGCGACCAGGACGTGCCACTCCTCGAGGGTGATCTCGACGTGGGAGCGCGAGATGTCCTGGTCCGGGCTCGCCACCGTCACCAGGCGCGGCGTGCGGTCCGCCGACGCGTTGTTGGTGCGCGGGCGCCGCCCGACGACCACCGGGCGGTCGAGCTCCACCACCTGCGGGCCGCCGATCCCGGGCTGCACGCCGCCGGTGACGAGCATCTGCCCGAGCGACGGGCGGGACACCAGCTCGGCGTCGCTCTCCAGGGCAGCGCCGCAGCTGCGGCAGGTCTCGTTGGTGGGCGGGTTGGGATGCCCCTGCGGGCAGTTCCGGCCGAGGATCTGCGGGGCGCCCGGCAGGATGCCCACCGAGAACTTGGGCCCGCCCCCGGCCGCCTTGCGCAGCGCCGCGATGTCGGACGACATCATGGTCTCGCCGTCGTGGTCCGTCACGTCGGGTGTACCCGGCGAGTCCGTCACCGCAGCGGCCCGCTGGGCGCCGCCCGGGGTCACGCCCTGCGGGGTGTCCGAGAGCAGGGCCGGGCCGGGGAAGCCGCCCGGGACGCTCGAGATCAGGGCGTCGCCCGCCGACTCCGCCTGCGGCGGGTCCGGCACGGGCGGGGGCGGGGCCAGCGGCGTGACGACGGGGGCGGACGCCGGGGCCGGCTCCTCGTCGACCTCCTCCTCGTCCTCCCCCTGCCGGACCGCCGCGTCCTCGACCCGGCGCATCACCGTGTCACCGAAGAGGTGGCCGTAGTCGTCGTCCGCACCGAACTGCGTGGCCTCGTCGACCTCCGAGGCCGGGGCCGGCCCCGGGACGGGGGACGCCCCGAGCAGCGGCGCGGGTTCCGGTGCGGGCTCGGGCTCGGGCGTGGGCCCGGCCGGGCCGCCGATCACCGGCACGTCCATCGACCCCGGCACGACCGTCTCGCCGGCCGGCTGCCCGCCGGTCAGCGCCGACAGGCCGGCGAGGGTCGGGAAGTCGGGGAACTCGTCGATCATCGCGGCCTTGGCGGCCGGGGCCGCCGAGGCGGGCGCGGGTGCGGGTGCGAGTGTGCCCAGCGTCCCCGGGAGGTCCAGGGCCCCGGCCACCTCCACGAGGGTGCGCCGCAGCGCGCTCGCCCGCACCACTGCCGACTGCACGGGGAACTCCTCGTCCGCCGGCACCTCGTCGGTGGTGATCGCGAACGACGTCGGGCCGTCCACCACCCGCTCCGACCAGGTGACGACGCCGGCCCCGGTCACCTCGACCGGACCACCGGCGCCCTGGGCGCTCACCACGACCTTGACGCCGGTACCGCGCACGGCGACGTGCGCCGCCGTGGCCGGCTCACCGCCGGAGAGCGAGACGACGGCGAACGGCGGCGTCTCCGCGAGGCCGCCCGCGGCCAGGACGGCAAGGGTCGCCGCGACCCCGCCGTCGGGTGCGTCGAGCGCGGTCCAGAGCGCGTCGACGACGCCGGCGGGAGCCGGGCCGGGCAGCACGACGACCGTGCCGTTCCGGACCACCGCCCGTGCGGATCCCTCGCTGTAGTGCACCGTCATCTCAGACCCCCTGGCTTCTTGCTGCGTGCTCTTCTCGCGGCAGGGTGTCCTCGTCAGGCTCCGCCCCCGCCCGTGGTGCCGTAGACGACCCTATGGTCTGGTCGTCCACCCCGGTCACGTCGACCACGACCACGGTGATGTTGTCCCGGCCGCCGGCCTGGATCGCCGCGTTGACCAGGTGCCCGGCGGCGCGCTCCGGGTCGGGCTGCTCCAGCAGGATCGTCGTGATCTGCTCGTCGGTCAGCTCCCCCGTGAGCCCGTCCGAGCAGATCAGCACGCGGTCGTGGAGCGTCACCGGGATGTACCGGAAGTCGGCCCGCACGTCCTGCTGGGCCCCGAGGGCCCGCGTGATGACGTTCCGCCGGGGGTGCCTGCGGGCCTCGTCCATGGTGATCGTGCCCGCGTCCACGAGCTCCTGCACCTCGGAGTGGTCCACGCTCACCTGCGACAGCACGCCGTT
This sequence comes from Promicromonospora sp. NPDC059942, assembly GCF_042731755.1. Taxonomy (NCBI): domain Bacteria; kingdom Bacillati; phylum Actinomycetota; class Actinomycetes; order Micrococcales; family Promicromonosporaceae; genus Promicromonospora; species Promicromonospora sp. NPDC059942. The sequence continues at coordinate 10,527 of NZ_JBHWLR010000010.1, read as the reverse complement.
CGACAGGATGTAGGTGCGCGAGTCCCCGACGTTCACGAACAGCCAGTACGGCACGTCCTCGCGCTCGTCGACCAGCACGCCCGTGAGCGTCGTGCCGGGCGCGTTGCCCGACTCCGTCTCGATGGCCCGGACCCGCTGCTGCGCGGCCTCGAGGAACGCCTCGACCAGCGCCGGCTCCACCCGCTCGACATCGGCCAGGCCGCTGATCGCGGACAGCGCCTCGGCGCTCGCCACCTCGCCCGCCTCGTGCCCGCCCATGCCGTCGGCCACGAAGAACACCCGGCCGGTGGCCAGGTATCCGTCCTCGTTGAGCGACCGACGACGACCCTGGTGCGATGCCGCACCCCAGATCGTCGTCAGCCCCTGCTCCTGTTCGGTCATGCCCGGGGCTCGGCAGGGTGCACGACCAGACGGCGGTCCCCGACGTGGATGGTCGAGCCCACCGGCACGCGGACCCGTGCGCCCGCCTCCGCGACCTGGGGCGAGCGGCCCGGCGCCGAGACCACGGTGCCGTTGGTGGACCCACGGTCGGTCAGCCACAGGCCGGCGGAGTCGACGCCGAGCTCCGCGTGGTTCTTGGACACCGAGCGGGTGGGGTCGTCGACGCGCACGAGGATGTACCCCGCGCCCCCGCTCGCCTGCGGGTTGCGGCCCACCAGGGCGGGCCCGTCGATGACCCGGCGCTCACCGGACTCGAGCTCGAGGGTCACGGTCACGACCGCGGCCGGCTCCAGGACCGGGGCCTGCATCCGCGTGGAGTCCGAGAACCCGTCGGACTGCGGCGGCAGCGTCGGCTGCGACACCGGGGCGGGCTGGGCGGCGCCGTCCTGCGGGAGGGTCACCCTGCGGGTGGGGCGGGACTCCGGGTGCTGCTGCGGCGGCAGCGTGGCCGGGGCCTGCTGCGCCGGGGGCGCCGCCTGCTCCTGCTGCGCCGGCCAGGTCCGCGCCGGCCAGGCCGACTCGGGCTGCTGCGGTGCGGGCTGCTGCTGCACCGGCTGCTGCGGTGCGGGCTGCTGGTACTGCTGCTGCGCAGGCTGCTGGACCGGCTGCTGCTGGACCGGCTGCTGCTGGGCGGGCGGTGCTCCGGGCCCGCTGCCGGGGATGCCCGTGATGAGGCCGTCACCGGTCGGAGCCGGTGCGCCCTGGGCGGGTGCCTGCGGGAACGACCACGGGTCCGGGGCCGCCACGGGCTGCTGGGCCGGCGCCTGCGAGGCCGCAGGAGACAGCGGGGGCAGCTGCGGGGAGGCGTACTGGCCCGGGGCCGGGGCCGCCGGAGCCGCCGTCCGCATCGCGGGCCGGCCCGGGGCGCGGGGCCCGGGGCCCACCGGGGCGAGCCCGGTGGTCAGCGCGATCTGCGGGGCGCGGACGTCGACCACGATCGACCGCGCGGCCTTGTCGTGCCAGCCCTGCACCTTGTCGCCCTTGTCCCACGAGGGGCTGAGCAGCACCACGATCTGGCCGAAGCCCGCCACCAGGGCGCCCGCCGCGAGCACGAGCACGCGCAGCAGCTCGCGGACGAACCCGATCGGGCCACGGTCCTCGGCCGAGAGCGTGCGCAGGCCCATCGCCGAGTTGCCGATGGTGCGGCCGGTCCGGGACTCCCAGATCCACATGGAGAGCTGGAAGCAGAAGGCGACCAGGCCCGCGATGAGGTAGACCCGCACCGCCTGGGCGGCGATCTCGGCCGCCTGCTCCTGCGTCACCACCGTCAGCGCCGGGGGGATGTCGATGAACGAGAGGCCGATGACCACCACGATCACCGCCAGCGCACCGGCGATCAGGCCGTCGATGAGCCAGGCCACGAAGCGCTTGCCGACGCCCGCGTAGGGCGCGACCAGCGGCGGGGGCACGGTGCCGGCCGAGGGGATCTGCGTCGCCGTGTACACCTCGACCTCCGTCGTGATCGGCGGCCGGCTCTCCACGAACGGCACCGAACCCGACCTGTCGCGTGCGGCCGCCGCCTGCTGCACCTGCCCCTGCGGCACCTGGGCCTGCTCCACGACGGGCCGTCCCGTCCGCGGGAACTCCCGTCCGCAGGCGGCGCAGAAGGGCGCGCCCGCCCGCTGGGTCGACCCGCATCCAGCGCAGACCACGTCCGTCATCAGTTCTCCTTCGTCCGCCGGGACCCGAGTCCCCCGAGGGCCGCGAGGATTCCGCGACCACCGCCCACACGCGCCCAGACGGAGCGCAGCGACAACGCCGCGCCGACCCTCCGTCGCGTACTCAGGTTGGAGCGTAGCCCGCCCACCAGCTCGTCCACCTCGGCCCAGAAGGACTCGACGTCCGCCTGGGTGGGCTCACCGCGGCCGAAGACCGAGGCGTCCGCGCGGTGCGCGAGCGTGAGCGTCGACGGGACCTGGTGCGCACCGGCGATCACGCCGGCACTCTCCCGGCGTGTCGCGCCGCGGGGCACGCTCGTCCCGATGTCGGTCACGACGTCGACGACCTCGTGCCAGCCGCCGCTGATGCGGTCGGCGGGCAGGTCGGCGGTGCGCCGGGCCGTCCGGCGCCGGGCCTTGTAGGCGAGGATCGCGATGATCGGCCCGGCGATCACCAGGAGCGGGATGCCGACCGCGAGCAGGATGAGTCCGAGCAGGCCCCAGTCGAACGGGTCGTTCTCGGTGTCGTCCTTCTCGTCGTCCTCGACGCTGCCGGCCTTCGCCTTGTCCGGCTCGTCCGGCGGCTCCGGGTCCTGCAGCACCGGGGGCTTCGGCACCTGCTCGCTCTTGGGCTCGGGCTGGATCTGCGGGTTCTCGTCCGGGACGGTGTCGATCGGCACCCAGCCGTACTCCTTGAAGGGCACCTCGACCCAGGCGTGGACGTCGCTGCCGACCACGGTCCAGGGCTTGCCCTCCTCGAACTTGCTGTCCTTGTCGGGGTAGAAGCCCATGACCACGCGGGCCGGGATGCCCGCCTGGCGCGCCATGAGGGCGAGCGCGACGGCGAACTGCTCGTCGTCACCCACCATCTTCTCCTGCTCGATCAGCGTGTCGACGCGGTCGGCGGAGTGACCCGGCCGCGACGGCGGCTGGCCCTCGAGCCCGCTGGACAGATAGCCGGAGTTCTGGAGCGCGTCGCGGAGCAGGAAGAGCTTCTCCACGGGGTCGGTCTTGTCGCCCGTGAACTGCCCCGTCTTGCCGGGCAGGCCCGCGGGCAGGGCGCTCGCCTCGGTCTCGGGCAGGTCCGCCTTGCGGATCGTGGCCTTCTTCAGCGCGTCCTCGTCCGGCGTCGCGGGCACCAGCACGTTCAGCCGGTACGTGTCGCCCGACCTGATGCCGGCGGTGGTGAGCGCGGTGCTGGTCTCCTGGTTGTAGTACGTACCGTCCAGCTGGGCCTCGGCGTTCGCGCCGAGCCACTCCACGCCGGTGAGGTCGCCGATCTCGGGGACCCAGACGCCGCTGTACGCCGCGACCGTGACGTCGATCGGCGTCGGCGTGACACCGGACTTCGTCGCGATCTCCTCGCCGACCCGCGTGTAGACGCCGGTGTCGCCGCCGTCGCCGGCCGCGTCGAAGACGACGCCGTCGTACTCGTCGAGGGTCGCGAGGCGGACGCGGGCGCCCTCGGGCAGCTCGCTGACGGTGAACAGCTCGTCCTCGCGGGCGTCCTTGGCGTAGTGCCGGAACGCCACGAGCGGGCTGGTGAACTGGTGGATGTCGAACGGCGGGACGACCGTCTCGCGGAGCACCGAACGATCCGGATCGGGCATGAGGACCGGCGCGGTGAAGCCCGCGACCAGCGCTGCGGCGCCCAGGATGGTGGCGCCCGTGCGCACCCGGTGCCAGCGCAGCCGGCGCGTGGCCTCGCGGCTGGCCTCCGTGGTGATCGAGTGCGTGCCCACGCGCGCCTCCATCACGCGCACCGCGCCCCAGAGCAGGGCGGTGATGGCGATCACGAGGCCCTGCACGATCGGCATGGCGGCGTTGACCGTGCCCAGCAGGATCACGCCGACCAGGGCGGCGATGACCGGCACGACGGCCCAGACCGCGTGCTTCGCGCGCCAGGCGATGGTGCCCGCGACGAGCGCGACGACCAGCATGAGCAGGAACGGGACCACCCCGAGGTCGGGGAACGACCGCATGGGGGGCGTGGTGGTGATGAACTGCTTCCAGCCCTGCACGGAGCCGAGCATCAGCTCGCGCAGCGTGTCCAGGGTCGGCACCACGCCGGCGATCGTCGTGTGCGGCAGGGCCAGCGCGCCACCGAACAGCACGTAGGCCAGCACGGCCAGCGCCGTCACCACGACGGCGGGGAAGCGCCGCCAGGCGCCCAGCCAGGCCACGGCGAGGCCCACGAGGGCACCGCCGACCGTGGGCAGCAGGTAGCCGAGCGAGCCCCAGACCGGGCCGAAGCCCACGGCGACGGCGCCGAGCATCACGGCCAGCGCCGCGAGGTCGACCAGGGCGAACCTGGTCAGCGCGCGCGGCTGCTCCGCCTCCTTGCGGCGGGTGGTGCCCCGGCCGGTGCCGGTCCGGTAACCGGGCCCGGTGCCGTAGGGCGGCTGGCTGCCCTGCGCGTGCGCGCCCGCCGGGAGGTTGCCGCGGGTATTCTCGTCGCTCATCCGTCGCTCATCTTCTTCAGCGCAAGGGGCAGGTCACCGAGGCGGCCCAGGGTCAGCACGCCCAGCTCCGCGATGGAGTGCCGGCCGAGGGAGGCCCCCGGCACGCACTGGATGGCCATGACCTGCACGCCCACGGGCACGCGGGCCGACGCCGCACGCAGCTCGGTGGGCGTGACCATGCTGCCGACGATGAAGGAGATCACCGAGAAGTCGGCGGCGGCCATGCTCGCGGCGCGGGCGAGGTCCACCAGCTTGGACTTGCGCGACACCATCTCGATCCGGGAGAGGTCGTCCATCAGGCGGGTGCGGTGGTCGCCGTGCAGCGTGGCCTCGTTGACGAGCACCGTCACGCCGCGGTCCTCTTTGATGGCCTGCAGGCCCAGGGAGCCGCACACGCTCACGGCGAGCTCGAACTCCTCCTCGTTCGCGTAGTCCTCGGCGCGCGTGGACAGCAGCACCGCGAGGTGCGAGCGCCGGGTCTCCTCGAACTGCCGCACCATGATCTGGCCGGTGCGGGCCGTCGACTTCCAGTGGATGTGCCGGCGGTCGTCGCCGGGCACGTAGTCGCGCAGGGCGTGGAAGTTCACGTCCGAGTTCGTGATGTCGTTGGTGACCCGACCCTCGAGGTCCTTCAGGAAGCCCGTGGAGGAGCCGGTGAGGTTCTTGACGCGCGGGTGCACGAAGACCTCCTGCTCGTTGGTCCACGTCATCTCGCGGCGCAGCAGGCCCAGGGGGTCGGCGCGCACGGACTTGACCGGACCGACCGTGATCACGCTGCGGCGCCGGGTCGGGATGGTGAAGATCTCCTCGTGCGTGCCGCCGCCCTTCAGCCGCGGCACGGGGAACGCCGCCGTGCCGGTGCCGACCGGGAGCTCCATCACCGACGGCAGCAGGGCGCGGCTCGACGAGTTGCGCACGTCGAGGCGCCCGACGGCGCGGTCGCCGACGGTCACGCGAGCCTGCGCCAGGTCGAGCACGACGTCGTACTTGAACCGCCCGAGTACGAACACGATGGCGCACAGCAGCGTCACCGTGAGCACGATCGCGGCCACCAGCAGCTCGAGCCAGCCGAGCGCCAGCCCGGCGATCCAGGCACCGGCCGCCACCAGCGTCACCGCGATGCCGAACGTGCTGAACGTCCGGCGGACCGGCGCGAGCGAACGGCCGAGCGCCCCCGCCCGCGTCCGGGCGGCGGCGGCGAAGGTCACCCAGCCGCGCCGGCCCCGCTGCGCCTGCGCGCGGCCGGCCGCGACGACGCCGGCGAGGCCGGTCGGCTTGTCCTGACGCTTGCCGTAGCCAGGTCCGGCCGCGCTGCCCGCCGAGATGCCCGAGGTCGTCATGCCGAGGCCCGCTCCTGCGGCGCGGCGACGTCGGCCATGATCCGGGCCAGCACGACGTCGGGGCGGGCGCCCGCGAACTCGGCCTCCGGGTCCAGCACGAAGCGGTGGCCCCAGACCGGCTGGGCCAGCTCCTTGATGTCGTCGGGCAGCACGTAGTTGCGGCCGTGCGCGGCGGCCCAGACCTTGGCGCAGCGCACCAGGGCGAGCGCGCCACGGACCGAGACGCCGACGCGCACCTCGTGGGCGTTACGGGTCTCCTCGGCGAGGCGCGACACGTACTCCAGCACCGCGGTGTCGGTGTGCACCGTCGCGGCGAGGTCGGCCATCTCGGTGACGGCCTTGGTCGTGATGATGGGCTGCAGCACCTGGCTGCGGTCCTTCAGCGCGGCGCCCGACAGGATCTCCACCGTGGAGGCGTGGTCCGGGTAGCCCACCGACGTCTTCATGAGGAAGCGGTCGAGCTGGGCCTCGGGCAGGCGGTACGTACCGGCCTGCTCGATCGGGTTCTGGGTGGCGAGCACCATGAACGGGCGGCCGGTGGTGTGCGCGACGCCGTCGACGGTGACGCGGCCCTCCTCCATGACCTCCAGGAGCGCGGACTGGGTCTTCGGCGAGGCGCGGTTGATCTCGTCGGCCAGCACGATCGACGCGAAGATCGGGCCCGGGTGGAAGTCGAACTTCCCGGTCTTCTGGTCGTAGATCGTCACGCCGGTGACGTCCGACGGGAGCAGGTCCGGCGTGAACTGGATGCGGTTGTGCGAGCCCTGGACCGACGCCGCGATGGAGCGCGCGAGCATGGTCTTGCCCGTGCCCGGGGCGTCCTCCAGCAACAGGTGTCCCTCGGCGAGCATGCACGTGAGCGCGAGGCGCACGACCGGCGCCTTGCCCAGGACCGCCTGCCCGACGTTGCCGACGAGCCGGTCGAAGGTCTGGGCGAACCAGGCCGCCTGCTCGGGGGTCATCGTGGTCATCTCGTGTTTCCCTACTGCTCGTTACTGCTCGTCCGTCGGGTGAAAGTTGTGTCGATCATGGCGTGCCCGGCCGCCGCGTGCGCGGCGGCCGGGCGGGCTTGTTCTACCAGTTCGTCGCCTCGTACCGGGTGCCGTCGATCATGACGGCTACTGCGGCGCCGGGGTGGCCGAAGAAGCAGTTCAGCTGGACCTGACCGTTCGCCGGGATGTTGTAGGTCCTCCGGTTGCTCGTCTCCCACGTCCGGCCGTGGGTGACGATGTCGTGCCACCCGCTGACCTCCGGGGTGTCACCCGCCCAGCAGGCCACCGAGTGGCTGCCCGCCGGGAAGTCCTGGGTGTTGACCTTGTAGTAGGCGCAGGACGCGGTGTTGCAGTCGCTGTTGTTGACGGCACTGCCGCGGGTCACCCAGGCCCTCGGGTTCGGCTGGGCGTCCGACCTGCCGGTGGCACACGTCTGCGAGCTCTGGTTCTCGGAGTCCGTGACCGTGACACAGGCCGTCTTGTCCTCGCTGTAGCCCGCGGAGGCCGACTGGGAGCCGCTCTTGGCCGTGCTGGAGATAGCGTTGGTCACCCGCACCGTCGTCGGGCGCCCGTTCTGCGCGGTCGCGTCCCAGGTGAACGTGACCTTCCGGTCACCACCGTTCGCAGTGATGGTCGGCTTCGGCACCGGGCCGAAGGGGATCACCGCGTTGGACGCCGCCGACCAGTCACCGCAGACGTACTGGTTGCACGCCCGCACCTGGAACGTGTACGAGGTGCCGTTGCTCAGCCCCCCGTAGTTGTACGACGTCGCGTCGCCCGCGTTCGCGTTGCCCTGGCCGTTGGCCGACACCTCGTACCGGTGCGCCGGACCACGGAAGTTCGCGCTGGGGAGCGCGCTCCAGCTCACGGTCGCGCGACCGTCGCCCGGGTTGCTCGCGGCCACGCCCGTCGGGACGGTCGGGATGCCGTACGCCGGCTCCGCGGCGGACTGGGCGCTGACCGGCGACTTGCCCGCCTTGTTCTCGGCCTGGACCGTGAACGTGTAGGAGGACTCCGGGTTCAGGTCCTGGACGGGCTGCGAGGTGCCGGACGTCGTGAGCGTCTTGACCTTGTTCCCGTCCTGGTAGACGTCGAGGTAGTACTTCTTCACCGCGTCGCCGTTGTTGGCCGGGGCCGTCCACGACACGTCGATCTGGCCGCCGACGGCCGTGTTCGTCCGCTGCGCGGTCGGTGCGGCCGGCTGCGCCGGTGGCGCGGCCGGGGTCTCCGGCGCGGACGGGTCGGACCACTCCGACGGGTCCGGCGCCTGGTTCTTGGCCTGCACCCGCACCGTGTACGCAGTGCCGTTGTTCAGGCCGGTCCAGGTGGTGGTCCCGCCCTCCTGGCAGGGCTTCTGGATGACGCCGTCGGCCGGGGCCGGGCTGATCTCCAGGTTCACGCACTGGATGGGTGACCGGTCCGTGTAGGACCGGTTCTTCCAGGTCACCGTCAGGCTCTGGTCGCCGAACTTCAGCGTCGGGGGCTCGGGCTGGTCCGGCTTCTCGTCCGGACGTGCCTCGCGCGACGCCGGGGACGGGTCGGACTCGCCCACGTCGTTGGTCGCGGTGACCGTGAACGTGTACTTCACGTTGTTCTTCAGCCCGTCGAAGGTGCACGTGGTCGTCTTGCACGCGTGCTCGTCACCGTTCTGCGTCCGCAGGGTGTAGCCGGTGATGTCGGCGCCGTTGTTGTTGGGCTGGTCCCAGCTCAGCACCACGGTCTCCGAGCGCACCTCCTCGACCCGAGGGGCGCGCGGCGCCTCGGGCTTGCCCAGCACGGTCAGCTTCGCGATGCCGTCGACCTCGCGGTCGGGGTCACCGGTGGCGTCCTGCACGCGGTAGCGCACCAGCATGGCGCCGGTGAAGTCCTCGCCCGGCGTCACCACGAGCTGGTTGCCGCGGTACTCGGCGGTGCCGATGCCCGTCTCGATCGTCGGCACGCCCGACAGCGTCAGCTCCTTCTTCGGGAAGGGGTTGGTGTCGTTGTCCAGCACCGGGATCGTGGTGGCCTCGCCCTGGTGGGCGTCGAGCACGACGTCCTGCGTGGTCTGGACGAGCGGCCGGGTCGAGGCCACGACCTCGACGGTGAGCACGGCCTCGACGGCCGGGTTCTTGCCGTCCGACACCGTCATCGCCAGCTCCTGCGCGGTGCCCTTGGACACCGACGGGTCGACCTGGGCCGAGACCGTGTCGCCGGAGACCGACGGCGCGATGCCCTCGACACCCTTGACGTCGAAGGTCAGCGGGTCCTTGTCCGGGTCCTTGACGTAGCGCGACAGGTCGACCGAGCTCTCCTCGCCGGCCGCGACCTGCAGCACGGGCCGGCCCGTGATCTTGGGCGGCATGTTCTTGGACGGGGTCACGTCGATCGGCAGCGTCAGCACCGCCGTCAGGCCCTCGGGGTCGTCCGGCCCCTTGCCGTCGGTCACCTCGAAGCTGACCGACGCCGCGCCCGCGAAGTCCTCGGCGGAGGTGTAGACGAGCGTGTCCTCGTCGTCGACCTCGACCTTGCCCTCCAGCGCCTTGACCGTCTTCTCCTCGGTGATCCGCGGCTTCGTCCCGTCGCGCACCACCACGTAGTCCGCGATGTCGATCGTCAGCGGCTCGCCGCTGGTCGCCTTGAGCGGCTCCAGGCCCGGCTTGATGTGCGGCCGGGACTGGTCGCCCGGCACCCGCACGAACGCCTTGGCCTCCAGGCCGTCCATGTCGGTCACGGTGTAGGTGATCACCTGGGCGCTCTCGGTGAGCTGCACCTCCAGCGAGCCCTCCTCCGTGATCCGCACGCCCTCCAGGTCGGGGTCGACCGTCAGCTCCAGGTCGGCGGCCACGCCGTCCGGGTCCACGTCGTTGGCCTTGACGTCCACGGTCACCGAGGAGGAGCCCTCGACGTCGTCCGCCGTGACCACGTCGTCGTGGGCGATCGGCCGCAGCAGCGGCGCGTTCTTGTCCACGTTCACCGTGATGGCGCCGCTCGCGCGGGCCCGGAAGCTGTCCTGGATGCCGTAGTAGAAGGAGTAGGAACCCTCCTCGTCGGGCGCGGTGACCACCACGTCGTCCTCGACGACCTTGGGGTCCATGTCCTCGGTGCCCTCGAACGCGCTGTCCACGAGGCCGATCTCGTCGCCGTCGGGGTCGGTGTCGTTCTCCAGCGCGCGGACGGCCACCGTGCGGCCCGGCCGCACCGTCGTCTCGTCGTCGGTGGCCTGCGGCGGCTGGTTGGTGGCGGGCGGCGGGGTGACACCCACGCGCACCAGGCCCTCACCCACGGCGCCGCGAGTGTCCGTCACCTGGTAGGTGAAGGTGTCCAGGCCGGTGCCGTCCTCGGCCGCGGTGTAGTCGATGAACCCGTCCACGATGGTGGCGGTGCCCTGCGACGGCGCCGCGGAGATCGAGCTCAGCGTGACGTAGTCGCCGTCGGGGTCGGTGCCGTCCAGGTTCAGCGGGATCCGGGTGGTACCGCCGGCCAGCACGCGCGCCGTGATGTCCGGGAGCTGCGGGGCCGCGTTCTCCGGGTCGTCCTTGACGACGATGGTCACCTGGGCGGAGTCCTTCTGCCCGTTGGAGTCCTTCACCTCGTAGACGGCGTGGTACGTCCCGGCCTCCTGGCCGGCCCGGAACCGCACCGTGTCCTCGGA
>NZ_JBHWLR010000009.1:261021-293461 GCF_042731755.1 Promicromonospora sp. NPDC059942 | reverse complement strand
GTCTCCTACCGGGTGTTACCCGGTAGGAGACGGACCAAGACTCTGACTCGGCACCGTCGTTCTACTTCCGCACCAAGGCGTTCGGCACCGCAGCGCCGTACAGCGTGTCGATGGTGTCCGCGAAGTCCGCGATGACCTTGGCCCGCTTCACCTTGATGGACGGCGTGAGGTACCCGTTGGCCTCGGTGAAGTCCAGGTCGAGCACCGTGATCTTGCGGATCGACTCGGCCTTGGAGACCGCCTCGTTCGCCTGCGCGACCACCTTGTCGAGCTCGGCCAGCACCTTCGGGTGCACGCGCGCGTCGGCCACCGACAGCTTGGGCAGGCCGTTCGCGGCGCACCAGCCGGGCAGCATCTCGGCGTCGAGCGTGACGAGGGCGCCGATGAACGGGCGCTGGTCGCCGACCACCACGACCTGGCTCACGATCGGATGCGCCCGCATCCGGTCCTCGAGCACGGCCGGGGCGACGTTCTTGCCGCCGGCCGTCACGATGATCTCCTTCTTGCGCCCCGTGATGTGCAGGTGGCCGTGCTCGTCCAGGCGGCCGAGGTCCCCGGTGCGGAACCAGCCGTCGACGAGGGCCTCCGCGGTCAGCTCCGGCTGGTTGCGGTAGCCGCGGAAGATGTGCGGCCCGCTCAGCAGCACCTCGCCGTCGTCGGCGATGCGGATACCCGTGCCGAAGAAGGCCGGGCCCACCGAACCCATGACGATCTTGCCGGGCAGGTTCACCGCCGTGGGGGCGGTCGTCTCCGTGAGGCCGTAGCCCTCCAGGATGGTCACGCACGCGCCGCGGAAGAAGTGGCCGAGGCGCTCGCCCAGCGGTGCGCCGCCCGAGACGGCCCAGCTGAGCTGCCCGCCCATCGTGGCCTTGAGCTTGCTGAACACCAGCCGGTCGGCGATCGCGTGCTTGACCTTGAGCGCGCCGCCCGGTCCCTCGGGCACGTCCAGGGCCCGCGAGTAGTCCTCGGCGACGCGCGCGGACCAGGCGAAGATCTTCGCCTTCAGCCCGGAGGACGCCTTCTGCTCGGCGCTGTTGTAGACCTTCTCGAACACGCGCGGCACGGCCAGGAGGTACGTCGGGCGGAACGAGCCCAGGTCGGCCACCAGGTTCTTGATGTCCGGGGCGTGGCCCAGCACGGCCTGGCCGGCGATGGTCGCGACCTCGACGAAGCGCGCGAACACGTGCGCCAGCGGCAGGAACAGGAGCGTGCGCGCGTTCTCGGCGCTCAGCAGCTCCGGGATGCCGGCGGCGGCGTTCAGGGTCAGGTGCGCGAAGTTGCCGTGCGTGAGCTCGACGCCCTTGGGGCGGCCCGTCGACCCGGAGGTGTAGATGATGGTCGCCAGGTCGTCGCGCCGGACGGCGTCGCGCCGCTCGGCCACGATGCCGGCGGAGAGGTTGGTGCCGGCCTTGCGCAGGTCGAGCACGGCGTCCTCGTCGATCAGCAGGATGTCCTCGAGCCCGGGCAGGCTGGGCCGCACCTGCCTGACGGTCTCGGCGTGAGCGCTCGACTCGACCACGATGAGGCGCACGTCGGCGTCGGACAGGATCCACTGGACCTGCTCGGCCGACGACGTCTCGTAGACCGGCACGGCGACGGCGCCGGCGGCCCAGATGGCGAAGTCGAGCAGCGTCCACTCGTACCGGGTGCGGGACATGATCGCGACGCGGTCGCCGGCCTTGATGCCGCGCGCCACCAGGCCGCGCGCGACGGCGAGCACCTCGTCCTCGAACTGGCTCGCCGACACCTTGATCCACGGGCCGTCCGGTGCGTCACGCCGCTCGATGAGCGCCTCGTCCCCGGAGCGGGCCACCCGGTCCGCGAGGATCGTGTTGATGCTGGTGCCTTCGGGCACCTCCACCAAGGCCGGCGACGTGGCAAGTGTCATGTGCTGCTCTCCGTTGAAGTCTTGAACAGGTGAAGGCGCGGTATCGGGTCTTCACCAAGTTGCGTGGCCTGCTCGGGTGACTGTAGCGGATCCCCGTCTCAGGTCGGAACCGTCTTTCGCCCGTGGCGGCCGTGGACGGTTAGCCTCTTCTTGTGTCTGACAACGAACCGACCAGCGCTCCGGTGCCGTCCGAGATCATCCGGCTCCGCGGGAGCATCGACAACATCGACGCGGCGCTGGTCTACCTGCTCGCCGAGCGGTTCCGGGTGACGCGCCGGGTGGGGGAGCTCAAGGCGGTCGGCGGGCTGCCCCCGGCCGACCCGGCCCGCGAGCAGGAGCAGATTGCCCGGCTCACGAGCATCGCCGAGGAGTCCGGCCTGGACCCCGAGTTCGCCGAGCAGTTCCGCCAGTTCATCGTGAGCGAGGTGATCCGCCACCACGAGCTGATCGCCGCGCAGCACAAGGGCGACAATTTGCCTGAGGTCGACACCTACGCTTGAAGGTGACCTGTGCCTGACGCGTTTTTGCCTTCTCCTGGTAGTTGGCAAACGTCGGGTCCGAATATCTCCTGTACAGGTCACAGAAATTTCCCCCACAGGGGTGGCGTGCGCCCGGGATCCGTCGTTTCCTGGAGTCAACGCCGGGGCGAGGTCATGCGGTAGGGCATCACCTCGACCTCGGCGGGTGACGCGGAGGTGTTCATGAAGATCGATTGGCTCAAACCCCTCCTCGGCCACCCGGGACCGTTCGCCACCCTGTGCCTGGACGCGACGCCGTCCGAGCACGCCGCCGACCGTGACGTCGGCGGGCGCTGGAACGCAGTGCGCAGGGACCTGGCGCAGCAGAAGGCCCCGGACGCCGTGCTGGACGCGATCGAAGAGGTGGTGCTGCGACCCACGAGGGTCCCGGGACCGCACGGCCGGGTCGTCATCGCCGACGAGACGGGCGTGCTGGTGGACCGCGTGGTGAACAACCCGCCGACCGCGAGCTCCGGCTCCTGGGAGGCCGTCCCGGCCCTGCTGCAGGCCGCCCTGGCCGCCGACGAGTCGGTGGAGGTGCTCAAGGTGACGGTGGACCGGGCGGGCGCGGACTTTCTCCGCGCGGGGCCGGACGCCAAGGTGCACAGCACCTTCCAGGCGCCGCACGACGAGATCGAGAAGACCAGCTCCTCGGGGATCAAGCGGGCTCGGATCGAGTCCCGTGCCGAGGACTCCTGGGAGCGCAACGCCGCCGCCGTGGCGGCCGAGATCGAACGGCACGTGGCGGAGTCCGACCCGGAGCTGGTGCTCCTCACCGGCGACAAGCGGGCGGTCTCGCTCACCCGGGCCGCGCTGACGACGCCGACGACCGACAAGCTGGTCGAGGTGCCCGGCGGCGGGCGCGGCGGCGGCGTCAACGAGACCGCGTTCGCGGAGCGGGTCTCCGACGCCGTGGACTCCTACCGGGAGCGGCGGCGCGAACGGGTGCTGGCGGAGCTGCGTCAGGAGCTCGGCCGGGAGTCGAACGCCGTGACCTCGGTGGACGACGTCGTGGCGGTGCTCGCGCGCGGGCAGGTCAAGGAGCTCGTGCTCGCGGAGGAGTACGGCACGAGCCCCGGCCGCATGAACGGGCGCAAGCTGTGGATCGGGCCCGATCCGATGCACATCGCGGGCGACCGGTCCGACCTCGAGGCCATGGGGGTGACGGAGCGGCTGGAGGAGCTGCCCGCCAGCGTCGCGCTCGTGCGCGCGGCGGTGGGGCAGGACGCCGGCCTGACGTTCGCGCCCGAGGGTTCGGTGGAGCTCATGGACGGCGTCGGCGCGACCCTGCGCTGGCGGGACGACGGGACGCCCACGGAGGTGCTCGCCAGCATGTCCGGCGACGACCGTCGGCTGCACTGACCTCCCACGTGAATTCGATGTGAATTCTCGAGCGGTTGATCGGACAAAAGGCGCTCAGAACGGGCGCCAGAGTGGATGGAATTTCCGATTTACCGCGTATGAGAAATTGTTGCGCCGGAATGTGTCCGTTTTGCCCATACACACGGAAACGCATTATCGGTACGGTCCTGGGCCATGGGGATGATTCATTGTGAGTACGCGCGGCTTGCCGCCGACGACTTCGACAAGGCACGGACAGATCTGACCTGGGCGCTGGAGCACATCGACGAGCTCGCCGGCGAATGGGTGGAGGTGGATCTTCCGGCACAGGAGGCCAGGTACTTCAGCATCGGCACCGTGTGGGGTCCGCTCCACACGGTGCTCCGGGTGCACGGCGGCATGCCCGTCGACCCGGTGCAGGGCGGTGCGGCGCTGGCCTCCACCGACGGGATCACGCCGGTGCGCTACCTGGGCCCGGAGGAGGTGGAGAAGGCGGCCGCGTTCCTGGTGGGCACGTCGTTCGACACCCTGGCGCCGCTCGCCGTCGCCGACCACGTGTGCGACGAGGACGTGTGCCCGGACCCGGGTGAGCACGCCGCGGAGACCGATCATGAGCGCCTGGCCGTCGCGTACGGCGAGCTGACCGCGTTCTACGGTGCTGCGGCCGAGGCCGGCGACGCGGTGGTGCTGATGCTCAACTGAGCGGGAACAGTCGCAGCAGAGACAGACGGGGGCGGGACGCCGATCAGCGTCCCGCCCCCGTTCTGTCTGCCCGGGCTCAGCCCTTGTTGCGCGGCGGGGCCTCGCCCAGCTCGCTGGAGGTGACGACGATCCCGCCCTGGACGGCCGGGTCGCCCTGGCCCTCTGTGGCGGCGACCAGGTCGAGCGGGCCGGTGACGCGGCCGGCGGCCTTGACGTCCTCGACAGCGGTCTCGACCGCCGTCAGCGAGCCGGCCGGGACGGCCAGCGAGGCCGCGACGATCGGCGTACGCATCGACGCCTTGGCCTCGGACTTCACCTTGCGCAGCGCGGCGAGCGCGTGCCCGGCGGCCGCGAGGTCGGCCGGGTCGGCGGCCCCGCCGGCCGCGCGCAGCGGCTCGGCCACGGGCCACGGCGCGCGGTGCACCGAACCCTCGCGCCACCAGGACCAGACCTCTTCCGTGGCGAACGGGAGGTAGGGCGCCAGCAGGCGGAGCATGGTGTCGAGCGCGATGGCCAGGGCGGTACGGGCCGAGGCCGTCTCCGGCGTGATGTCCGCGGAGTCGGCACCCGCGCCGTACGCACGGTCCTTGACGAGCTCGAGGTAGTCGTCGCAGAACGTCCAGAAGAACGTCTCCGTCAGCTCGAGCGCGCGGGTGTGGTCGTAGGCCTCCAGCGCGGCCGTGGCCTGCTCGACCACGCCGGCCAGGCCCGCGAGCATCGACCGGTCCAGGGAGACCGTGACCGCCGCCGGGTCGAGCGCGATCTCGCTGCCCGCGCCGCCGCCGAACGACAGCGCGAACTTCGAGGCGTTGAGGACCTTGATCGCCAGGCGGCGACCGATCTTCATCTGACCCACCTCGAACGCCGCGTCGGTGCCCAGGCGGGCCGAGGCCGCCCAGTACCGCACCGCGTCCGAGCCGTGCTCGACGAGCAGGTCCATCGGCGTGACGACGTTGCCCTTGGACTTGGACATCTTCTTGCGGTCCGGGTCGAGGATCCAGCCGCTGATCGTCGCGTTCTTCCAGGGCAGCACCTTGTTCTCCAGGTGCGAGCGCACCACGGTGGAGAACAGCCACGTGCGGATGATGTCCTGGCCCTGGGGGCGCAGGTCCATCGGGTACACGCGCTCGAAGAGGTCCTGGTCCCGCTCCCAGCCGCCGACGATCTGCGGGGTCAGGGACGAGGTGGCCCAGGTGTCCATGACGTCCGCGTCGCCCACGAAGCCGCCGGCCTGGCCGCGCTGCTCCTCGGTGTAGCCGGCGGGCGCCTGCGACGTCGGGTCGACGGGCAGGGCCTCCTCGGCCGGGACGATCGGGTGGTCGTAGTCGACCTCGCCCGACGCGTCGACCGGGTACCACAGCGGGATCGCGACGCCGAAGAAGCGCTGGCGGCTGACCAGCCAGTCGCCGTTCAGGCCGTTGACCCAGTTCTGGTAGCGCACCCGCATGAAGTCCGGGTGGAAGTCGAGCTCCTTGCCGCGGGCCAGCAGCTCCTCGCGCAGTTCCTGGTCGCGGCCGCCGTTGCGGATGTACCACTGGCGCGAGGTCACGATCTCGAGGGGCTTGTCGCCCTTCTCGAAGAAGTTGGCCTTGCGCTGGGTCGCCACGGGCTCGCTCGGCATGTCGCCCGACGCGGTGAGCGCCTCGACGATGGCCTTGCGGGCGCTGAAGGTCGTCTTGCCCGCGACCTCGGCCTCGAACAGCTCCGCGCCCGCGCTGCCCGTGAGCCACTCCGGCAGCTCACGCGTGATGCGGCCGTCGCGGTTGATGATCGAGCGCGTCGGGAGCTGCAGCTCGCGCCACCACTGCACGTCGGTGAGGTCACCGAAGGTGCAGCACATCGCGATGCCGGCGCCCTTGTCGGGCTCCGCCAGGTGGTGCGCCAGGACCGGGATCTCGACCCCGAACAGCGGGGACGTCACGGTGGTGCCGAACAGGTGCTGGTAGCGCTCGTCGTCCGGGTGCGCGATGAGCGCGACCGCGGCGGGGATCAGCTCGGGGCGCGTGGTCTCGATGTAGACCGGCTCGCCGTCGGGCTTGTGGAACGCGACCTTGTGGAAGTGCCCGGGGTAGTCGCGGGCCTCCAGCTCGGCCTGGGCCACGGCGGTCTGGAACGTGACGTCCCAGAGGCCGGGGGCCTCGGCCTGGTAGGCCTCGCCGCGCTGGAAGTTGCGGACGAACGCCCGCTGCGCCGTGGCCCGCGAGGAGTCGCTGATGGTCTGGTAGGTCTGCGCCCAGTCCACGGAGACGCCGAGGCGCCGCCAGAGCACCTCGAACTCCTTCTCGTCCTCGGCCGTCAGCCGCTCGCAGAGCTCGATGAAGTTGCGCCGGCTGACCGGGACCTGGTCAGCGGCCTTGACGTTCTTGTCGGTGCCCTCGAACGGCGGCGTGAAGTCGGGGTCGTAGGGCAGGGAGAGGTCCACGCGCACGCCGTAGTAGTTCTGCACGCGGCGCTCGGTGGGCAGGCCGTTGTCGTCCCAGCCCATGGGGTAGAAGACCTCGAGGCCGCGCATGCGCTTGAAGCGGGCCACGATGTCGGTGTGCGTGTAGCTGAACACGTGCCCCACGTGCAGGGAGCCCGACACCGTCGGCGGCGGGGTGTCGATCGAGAAGACCTCGGCACGGGTCTTGGTGCGGTCGAAGGCGAAGGTCTGCTCGGCGGTCCAGCGCTCGTCGAACTTGGCCTCGAGGCCGTCCGCACTGACCTTGTCCGGTACCTCCTTGACCACCGCGCGTACGACCTCGGCGCCCGGTACCGCGGCGGCGGCAGGGGTCGGTGTCGTGTCAGGTGCGGGTGTGGTCGCAGCCGGGTCCGTCGGCCCGGTGGAGGCGGGAATGCTCATGCGCACCAGTGTCCCAGATTCGAGCAACCCGAAGCGCACGTTTTCCACAGGTCGCGACGGCCGTGCGTGCGGGGTGCGCCGGCGAGACGTCCGCCACAGATTCTTCGAGACGGTCGATAGGTGCCAGAGGCATGCACTATGGTTCTGCCTGGCCCAGAACCGGGCACACCGGTCAGGGCGGTCATCGTGGCCGTCCGACGCTCTCCAGGAGACGAATCGTGCGCATGTCGTGTTGTCGGTGCTCGCCGCACCGCCCCGTCATGTCCCGTCGTACCTAGGAGTCCCATGTCGCTCGACCGCTCCGACGAGCTGGTCGCGCCGACCGCACCGGCCGGCAGCGCCGCCGTCGTCCGCCGCGCGTCCCTGTGGCGCCGCCTGGCCCGGGACCGGTTCGCCCTGGTGGGCGGCGTCGTCGTCGTGGTCTATGCGCTCGTCGCGCTGGCCGCGCCCCTGATCACCCGGGCGCTCGGCGTGGACCCCTACACCTACGACCTCGACGCGCTCGGGCCCACCGGCGCGCCGGCCGGCCCGCTGGGCGGCGTCAGCGCGGAGCACTGGTTCGGCGTCGAGCCGCTGACGGGCCGCGACCTGTTCGCCATCGTGGTCATGGGCTCCCGCACCTCGCTCCTGGTCGGCCTCGGGGCCACCGTCGTCGCCATGCTGGTCGGGACGGTGCTGGGCCTGGTCGCGGGCTACTTCGGCGGCTGGGTCGACTGGGTGGTGGCCCGGCTGATCGACGTCCTCATCGGGCTGCCCGCGCTCGTGTTCATGATCGCCGTCGGCGCCGTCGCGCCCGACTGGTTCCCCCGCCTGCTGCTCCTGGTGCTCGTGATCGGGCTGTTCGGCTGGTCGTCGATCGCACGCGTCGTGCGCGGCCAGGTCATGGCGCTGCGCGCCTCCGGGTTCGTGCGCGCCTCCCAGGCCCTGGGCGCCTCGCACGCGCACGTGCTGTTCCGCCAGGTGCTGCCCAACCTCGCCTCGACCGTCGTGGTGTTCACGACCATCTCCATCCCGGGCGCGATCGGGTCGGAGGCCGCGCTGTCGTTCCTCGGCGTCGGCGTGCCGCCACCCACGCCGTCGTGGGGCCGGTCGATCGGCGACGCCGTCACCTGGTTCTCCGTGGACCCCGTCTACCTGCTGTTCCCGGGGCTCGCGCTGTTCGGCGTCACCCTCGCGTTCAACGCGTTCGGCGACGGCCTGCGCGACGCGCTCGACCCGCGGGGTGGCGGCCCGCGGCGACGCCGACGGCGCGGAGGTGCCCGATGACGCTCCTCAAGTTCCTGGGTACCCGGCTCGCGACGCTCGCGTTCGTGCTGCTCACGGTCTCGTTCCTCACCTACGCGCTGTTCGTGCTGCTGCCCGCCGACCCGGCGCAGCTCGCCTGCGGCCGGCCCTGCACGCCCGAACGCCTGGAGACGGCGCGGGCGTTCATGGGGCTCGACAAGTCCGTCGTCGAGCAGTGGTGGGAGTTCGTGCGCGGTGTGTTCACCGGCCGCACCTTCGGCTCGGCGGGCGCGACCATCGACTGCCCGCAGCCGTGCCTCGGCTATTCCTTCGTCCGGAACGCGCCGGTCACCGAGCTCATCGTGGGACGGTTCCCGGTGACGGCGTCGATCGCGATCGGCGCGGCGGTGCTCTGGCTCGTCGTGGGTGTGGGCGCAGGGGCAGTGGCCGCGGTGCGCCGCGGCACGGCCCTGGACCGCGGGCTCATGATCGGGGCGATCACGGGCGTCTCCGCGCCGAGCTACCTGGTGGGCCTGCTCGGCATCCTGCTGTTCGGCTTCACGCTCGACATGGTCCCGGTGTCCGGCTACGTGCCGTTCGCCCAGAGCCCGGTGGACTGGGCGTGGCACCTGGTGCTGCCGTGGTCCGTGCTGGCCCTGCTGTCGGCGGCCGTCTACACGCGGCTGACCCGCTCGCAGATGCTGGAGGAGCTCGGCTCGCCGTACGTTCGCACCGCGCGCGCCAAGGGCATCACGGAGAGCCGGGTCGTCACCCGGCACGCGCTGCGCAACGCGGCGATCCCCGTGGTCACGCTCTTCGCGCTGGACCTCGGCGCGCTGCTCGGCGGGACCGTCATCACCGAGCGGGTGTTCTCGATGCCCGGCATCGGCGCCCTGCTCATGGAGGCGGTCGGCGCCACCGACGTGCCGCTGCTGGTGGGCGTCACGGTGTTCACCGCGGCCATCGTGGTGATCGCGAACCTGGCGGTCGACGTCGTCTACGGCGTGCTCGACCCGCGGGTGCGGCGCGGAGGGAGAACCCGATGACCCGCCGATGTCGTCGGTGACGTCCGACCCCGTACCCCACGGGACCCCGTGTCCCGTCATGCCGTAGCACCCCAGAACTCCGCAGCACCTCGTAGAGACGAGAAGGACCAGATGAACCACGCTCCACGCACCACCCGCAGGCCCGCCCGCCGGGTGGCGGTCGCCGGCATCGCCGTCGCCGCCACGCTCGCGCTGACGGCCTGCAACGCCAACTCGCAGCCGGGCGCCGCCTCGAGCGACGAGGCGACCGCCGTCCAGCAGGGCGGCGAGCTGCACATCCTCACAGCCAGCCCCGCCATCAACTGGGACCCGGCCACCAGCCAGAACCTCGCGATCACCACGCTCGGCCTCGTCGAGCGCCGGCTCACCGCCTGGCAGACCAACGCCGACGGCACCACCGAGGTGGTCCCGGACCTCGCGACGGACACCGGCACGCCGTCGGACGACGGGGCGAGCTGGACCTACACGCTGAAGGACGGCCTGAAGTTCGAGGACGGCACGCCGATCACCTCGGCCGACGTCAAGTACTCCGTGGAGCGCTCGTTCGCCCCCGAGCTGTCGGGCGGCCTGAGCTACCACAAGAACCTGCTGGAGGGGGCCGACGAGTACAGCGGCCCGTACCAGGGCGACGAGCTCGACTCGATCGAGACGCCGGACGACAAGACGATCGTCTTCCACCTGGACAGCGCGTACGGCGACTGGCCGTGGATCGTCTCGATGCCGGCGTTCGGCGCCGTCCCCGAGGCGAAGGACGACATCCAGACCTACACGACCCAGCCCGTCGCCACCGGCCCCTACCGGGTGGCGGACACGGTCGAGGGCACCTCGGTGACCCTGGAGCGCAACCCCGAGTGGGACCCGGCCACGGACGAGGCCCGCACCGCCGGCCCGGACTCGGTGGTCTTCGAGCTCAGCCAGGACGAGACGGTCGTGGCCCAGCGCCTCATCGCCGACTCCGGTGCCGACGCCTCGGCGTTCGGCGCCACGTTCGTGCCGCCCGCACAGCTCGCGCAGGTCCAGCAGGGCCCGGCCAAGGACCGCCTGGTCACCTCCGGCCCTGGGGCGCTCGCGTACCTCGCGATCAACACCGGGGCCGACGGCCTGGACGACCTCGACGTCCGCAAGGCGATCAGCCTGGCCGTGGACAAGAACGCGTACCGCGTCGCGTCCGGCGGCGAGATCGCGGGCGACTTCGCGACCACGCTGGTCACGCCCGGCATCCCGGGACGTGAGGAGTACTCGAACGGCGTGAACGACGTGGCCCCGGAGGGCGACGTCGAGCAGGCCGAGAAGCTGCTGGACGACGCCGGCTGGTCGGGCCGCGAGCTGCGCCTCGTCGTGACCGACGACGCCCCGTCGCTCGCCCAGGCGCAGGCGATCCAGCAGGGTCTGGAGCGGGCCGGCCTGAAGGTCAAGATCGTGCCGCAGGCCGAGGACGTGTGGACCGAGACGGTCACGCAGGGCGACGGCTCGAAGTACGACCTCACGCTGTCGTCGTGGCAGCCGGACTTCCCGAGCGCGAACGGCAACATCCAGCCGCTGTTCGACTCCTCGCAGGTGGGCGACGGCGGGTACAACCTGGCCCGCTACAGCAACCCGGACGCTGACGACCTGATCGAGCGCGCTACCGAGGAGACCGACGTCGACGCCGCGGCCAAGCTGTGGGTCGAGGCCGACCAGCTCATCCTGGGCGACGCCCCCGTGGTGCCGCTGATCTACACGAAGAACTCGTTCCTGCACGGTTCGAAGGTCGAGAACTTCCGTATCCCGGACTTCCCGGCCTACCCGAACTACCTCCAGGTCTCGCTGGCTCCGTGAGCAGCGTCCTGGTGACCGACGGGCAGCCCCTCCTGCAGGTGGAGGGGCTGTCCGTCGTGTTCGACGACGCCGCGCGGCCCGCCGTCGACGGCGTGTCCTGGGCGCTGCGCCCGGGGCGGGTGACCGCCCTGGTGGGCGAGTCCGGCTCGGGCAAGACGGTGTCCGCGATGGCGGTGCTTGGGCTGCTGCCCGACGCCGCGGCGGTGGGCGGGTCGATCCGGCTGGGCGGGTCGTTCGGGGGCGGTGGCGGATCCGGTGCCGGCGCGGGATCTGGTGCCGACGCGGGATCCGGTGCCGACGCCGGATCCGGCGGAGGGGCGGCGACCGAGCTGGTCGGTGCGTCGCCCGAGACCTTCCGTCAGGTGCGCGGCGCGGTGCTCTCGCTCGTCTCGCAGGAGCCGATGAGCGCCTGGAACCCCGTGCTCACGATCGGCGACCAGGTCGCCGAGGCGCTGCGGGCGCGCCGGCGCGGTCCGGACCGGCCGAGCCGGCGGGCGGCGCACGAACGGGTGCTGGAGCTGCTGGCCGAGGTCGGGCTGCGCGACCCGGAGCGGGTGGCCGCCGCGTACCCGCACCAGCTCTCCGGCGGTCAGCTCCAGCGCGCGCTCGTGGCGATGGGGCTGTCGCAGGACCCGGTGGCGATCATCGCTGACGAGCCGACGACGGCGCTGGACGTGACCGTCCAGGCCGGGATCCTCGACCTGCTGCGCGGGCTGCGCGACGAGCGCGGCACGGCCGTGCTGCTCATCACCCACGACATGGGCGTGGTGGCCGACCTCGCGGACGACGTGGTGGTGATGCGCGACGGGCGGATCGTGGAGGCCGCGCCCGTGCGCGAGCTCTTCGCGGCGCCGCGCGAGGAGTACACGCGCACGCTGCTCGCGGCGGTGCCGCGGCTGGGTGAGCCCGTTGTAGGGGTGCAGCGGGTCGAGACGACGGCGCCGCGGGACGCGAAGGCCGCGAACGCGTCGGGCGGCGTCGTGCTGCTCGACGACGTCGGCGTCACCTACGGCGGCCGGCACCCCGTGGTCGCGGCCGACGGCGTCACGCTCTCGATCGGCCGGGGCGAGGTGCTGGGCCTGGTGGGGGAGTCGGGCTCGGGCAAGTCGACCCTCGGCCAGGTGGTCGCGGGGCTGCTGCGGCCGACGTCGGGCCGCGCGGTCGTGGACGGCGTCGACCTGGCGCGCGCGTCGCGCCGGGAGAGGGCCGAGCGCCGTCGGGCCACGGGCGTGGTGTTCCAGGACCCGGCCTCGACGCTGAACCCGCGCTGGACCGTGGCGCAGTCGGTCGACGAGCCGCTGCGGCTGCACTCCGGGCTGGACCGGGCCGCCCGGGAAGCCCGTGTGCGCGAGCTGCTGGAGCTGGTCCGGCTCGGTCCCGGGTACGGGCAGCGGTACCCGCACGAGCTGTCCGGCGGGCAGCGGCAGCGGGTCGCGATCGCCCGGGCCGTGGCGCTCGGGCCGCAGGTGCTCGTGGCGGACGAGCCGACGTCCGCGCTCGACGTCTCCGTGCAGGCGCACGTGCTGGACCTGTTCCGGGACCTGCAGACCGAGCTCGGCTTCGCGTGCCTGTTCGTGTCCCACGACCTGGCGGTCGTCGAGCGGGTGGCCGACCGGGTCGCCGTCATGCGGGAGGGCCACATCGTCGAGACGGGCCCGACGGCGCAGGTGCTGGGCGCGCCCGCCGACCCGTACACGCGGGCGCTCGTGACCGCCGCTCCCGTGGCGGATCCGGATGCGCAGGCGGACCGCCGGGCGGTGCGGGTCTGACCCTGTACGTCTGACCCGGTCAGCCGGCCAGGTGGGACCAGCGTGGCGCCAGGTCGCGCCAGTGCCCGACGGCGGCCATCCGCCCGCCGTCGAGCACCACCACCCGGTCGGCGACGGCGAGGGTCGCGGCGCGCGACGTGGTGCCCAGCACCGTCGCGCCCGCCGCGCGCAGGCCGGTCCACACCTCGGCCTCGGTGACGGCGTCGAGGGCGGAGGAGACGTCGTCCACGAGCAGCAGGTCGGAGCCCGTGGCCAGCGCGCGCGCCAGGCCGAGGCGCTGGACCTGGCCGCCCGAGAGCCGCAGGCCGCGGTGCCCGACGATCGTGCCGGTGCCGCCCGCCTCGGCGACGTCCCGGTCGAGCCCTGCGGACCGGACGGGAGCGTCGACCGGGCGCTCGTGGTCGAGCCGCACGTTGTCCGCGACCGTCCCGGAGACGACGTGCGGCACCTGGGCGACGTGCGCGACGCGCGGCGGGCGCAGGAACGTCTGGGGATCGGTGACGGTGGCGCCGTTCCAGGACAGCCGCCCGCCGACGTCGACCAGTCCCGACAGCGCGCCGAGCAGGGAGGACTTGCCCGAGCCGACCCGGCCGACGACGAGTACCAGGTCGCCGCGCCGCACGGTGAGGTCCACACCGGAGATGCCGACGGTGCCGTCGTCGTGCGTCGCGGTGACGCCGTCGAGGCGGAGCTCACGCAGGCGGCCAGGCGCGGCGGCGAGGGCTCCGGCGTGCGCACCGGCCGGGGTCGACGTGCCCGCGAACAGGTCGACGTCGTCGGGCACGTCGGCCAGGCGTTCCGTGCCCGCGTACCGGGAGGTGACCTCGACCCAGCGGCGGGCGGACGCGGCGCTGGTGACGAGGGCGCCCAGGCTGTACCCGATCCAGCTGAACGTGCCGATCGACGTGCTGACCAGGAGCGTCGTACCCAGCGACCACGTCCCCGTCAGGTGCAGCGTCCAGGCGAGCACCGTCGCGACGCGACTCAGCACGGACGGCGCGAGGCCGACCAGGAAGTTGGTCCGCTCCTCCACCAGGGACGCGTGCACGCGGCGGCCGTCGACCCGGGCGACCTGCGCGAGCACGCCCCCGGTGGCCGAGGCGAGCTTGACGGTCCGCACGGAGTCGAGGGCCGAGCCGAGCAGCCGGCCCAGCTCTGCCGCGGCGTCACCCGCCCGCCGGGCCGCCGCGGCGACCGACCGGCTGCCCAGCACCTGCGCCGCGAACATCACGCCCGCCATGGCCAGGCCGATCGCGCCGGCCAGCCAGCTGCCGCTCAGCACCACCAGGACGGCGAAGGTGATGGGCGCCGTCAGCACCTCGCTCCAGGCCTGGGTGTGGCCCGTGAGGCGGTAGTCCTCCTGCGCCCGTGCCGCGATCTCGCCCGGGGCGTCACGCACGGTGCGGCGCTGCGCCGTCTGCCCGCGCAGCAGGGAGAGGTGCAGCCGCAGCCGGGAGTCGACCCACCACCGGGTGCTCGTCAGCCGGACCGTCAGCGGCAGCAGGGTGTTGGTCACGATCGCCGCGAGGATGGCGCCCACCAGCAGCCAGGGCGCCGAACCGTGCTCCAGGCCCACGACCGCCGACGCCCACAGCCAGCCGACCACCAGACCGGTCGAGGTGAGGTAGTCGGCCACCTCGAACACGATCGCCGGGACCAGCATGCCGTGGGGACGTGCGCGCAGCGTGCTCCAGACCGCCCGCACGATCGACGGCCGTGGTGCGGCCTTTCGCGGCTCGGCAGGCGGAGACCCGGGGGAGGGAGGCCCGGCAGCGTGCGGGCCGGAGGCGCCCGCCGTCCTGCCGGCGACGGCACCGGGCTCGTCGTCGTCAGCCAGTTCCGGGCCGGGGGCCTCGTCCGTCGCCACGGCGGAGTCCAGGGCGGGCACCGGCTCGCCGTCCGCGAGCCCCGCCGCCGCGACCAGCCGGGCGAAGTGCCCGTCCGACGCCGCCAGCCGGTCCCAGGGCCCGTGCTCGACCAGGCGGCCGCCGTCGAGCACGGCCACGGAGTCGGCGTGCCGCGCGGTGGGCAGCCGGTGGGCGACGACGATCGCCGTCCGCCCCGCCAGGAGTGTCCGCGCGGCCAGGGTGACCCGCTCCGCCGTGGCCGGGTCCATGCGCGCGGTGGCCTCGTCGAGCACCACGACGTCGACGTCGCGCACCAGGAGCCGCGCGAAGGCGACGAGCTGCTCCTCGCCCGCGGACAGGGTCACGCCGTCGGGTCCCAGCCGGGTGTCGAGCCCCTCGGGCAGCGCGGCGACCCAGGCCGTCAGGCCGAGCGCGTCGACCGCCTGCTCCACCCGGGCGGGCGGGACCGGGGCCCAGAGCGTGATGTTGTCGGCGAGCGTCGCCGCCAGGATCTCGGTGCGCTGCCCGACGACGCCGACCCGCGTGCGCAGCTCGTGCACGTCCAGGCTCGTGACGTCCCGGCCGTCCAGGAACACGCTCCCGGCGGGCGGCTCGACCGCGCGGGACAGCATCTTGGTCACCGTCGTCTTGCCGGACCCCGTGCGCCCCACGAGCGCGCAGGTGGTGCCCGCCGGGACGGTCAGGGCGAGCGGACCCAGGGCGAAGCCCTCGCCGTAGGAGAAGGTCAGGTCGCGCAGCTCCACCTCGACCCCGCCTGCGCTGCCGGACCCGGGCGTGCTCCCGCCGGTGCCGGACCCGCCGGTGCCCGACCGCCCGGGGAACGGCGCGCCGCCCGCGGGCTCCTGGGGCGCGCCGAGCAGGTCGCGCACCCGCTGGAACGTGCCGATCGCCTCCTCGACCCGCGGCAGCAGCCGGCCCAGCACGTCGACCCGGCCCACGAACCCCGTGACCAGGAGCCACAGCGTGACCAGCCGGGCGACGTCGAGCGCGCCGCCGCTCACCGCCCACACCCCGCCCACGAGCACCGCGCCCACCAGCGCGTCGAGCGGCAGCTCCGTGCGCAGGCGCACGCGCGAGAACGCGACCGACCAGTCCTCCCGGAGCCGGATCTGGCGCGCGGCGAGCTCGGCGTACCGGCGCAGCACGTACCGCTGCCCCTGCGCGGTGCGCAGGTCGTCGCGGGCCGCCACAGCCTCCTCGAACTGCGCCATGTGCTCCGAGCCGGCCTCCGAGGCGCGCCGGCTCAGGTCGCGCAACGGCCGCGCCGACCGGCGGGCGAACACCAGCACCGCCGCCGCGACCAGCGGGAACGCCACCCAGGCGGGCCACCACACCAGGCCGGCGGCCACCCACCCCACCACGAGGCTGATCGCGGCCTGGCCGAGCGTGATGCCGATCCCGCTGATCGCGCGCGTGAGCCGTTCGGGATCGCCGTTGACGCGGTCCAGGAGCTCGCCCACGGCCTGCTCCTCCAGCTCCGGCAGGGGCTGCCCCAGGGCGGCCGCCGCCAGCTCGGACCGCAGCGTGGCCTCAGCGCGCGCGACGCCCCGCTGCACCACCAGCCACGTCACGGCGTCGAACACGATGACCGCCGTGCTCACGACCGCGAGCAGGATCAGGGTGTCCCGGGCCGGGTCCGCGGCCATGTGCCCCGTGACCACCGCGGCGTACGACGACGCGCCGGCCGCCAGCAGCGCGGCCGGGACCGCCACGGCGCCGACCCGCAGCGCGCGGCGGCGCCACGGGCTGTGGCGCTGATCGCGGGGCAGGCGGAGCCTGCGGCTCGGTCGAGCCGGTACGAGGGGCATGGCACGACTCTGCCACCGGACACTGACACTCGACCGGGCCCCGACCTGTCCGTCAGACAAGGGGGAGTGTCGGAGGCGGCGCGTAGCGTGGACGACGTGACCCCCTACCGTGAGCTCGCACCGCCGGCCGGCCTGCTGCCGGTCGTCGCCTGCCTGTGGGAGCACGACGCCCCGCCGGGCCACGAGCAGCGGATCATCCCGGACGGCTGCGTGGACCTCGTCCGGATCGACGGCGAGCTCGTGATCGTCGGCGCCGACACCGGCCCGGTCGTCTCCGGCTCGGGCGCGGCCCCGACGTCGCGCACCAGCGGCATCCGGCTCCGGCCCGGCGCGGCCGGCGCCGTCCTCGGCATCCCGGCGTCCGAGGTGCGCGACCAGCGGGTACCGCTCGCGGAGGTGTGGCCCGACGTCGGCCCGGCGCTCGCCGATGCGCTCGACGCGGCGGACCCGGCCGGGCGCCTGGACCTGCTCGCGCGCGCCGTGCTGCGCCGCAAGGCGGAGCGGGACGGGCTCGTCGCGGCCGCCGCGCGGCGGCTCGGCGCGCCGGGCTCGCGCATCTCCGGTGTCGCGCAGGAGCTCGGCGTCAGCGAGCGGCACCTGCACCGGCGCACGGTGGACGCCGTCGGCTACGGACCCAAGATGCTCGGGCGGGTGGCGCGGCTGCGGTGGCTGATCGCCCTTTCGGGCGGTGCTCCGGCGTCCCTCGCTGAGCGTGCCGCCGCGGCCGGGTACGCGAGCCAGGCCCACATGTCCGACGAGGTGCGGCGGCTCACCGGCCTCACACCCGTCCGATTTCTGGAAGACGCGACCCTGACCGCCGCCTAGCGTCGATGCCATGAGCACCTCGACGAGCATCGACCTCGAAGCCGCGCGGCGGTTCGTCTACGACGACGCCCGCCTGCTGGACCGGCACCGCCTCGCGGTGCTGCTCGACGGCGCCCCGCCCACCCGGGTCCTGGACGCCCTCCGTCCCTACCGCAACGCCGATCACGGCTGGGGCCACGCCCTGGAACCCGACCTGCGCGGGCCGGACAGCCAGGTCTCCGGCGCGCTGTCCGCGCTGGAAGTGCTTGCCGAGCTGGGTACGGCCGCCGACCCCGAGGTCACGACGCTGGCCCGGGAGACCGCCGACTGGCTGGCCGGCGTCGCGCTGCCCGACGGCCGCGCGCCGCACGTGCTGCCCACCGCCGCCGGCTACCCGGCCGCGCCGTGGATGGTGCCGAACGACGGCGGGTTCCTCACCTACGCGATCGCCGGGCACCTGTGGGAGTTGGGACTGGACCACCCGTGGCTCGACGCCGCGACCGCCTGGTGCTGGAAGCAGCTGGACGGCGAGCTCTCCGTGGACGGGTACACGGTGCTGTTCGCGCTCCGCTTCCTCGACGCCGTGCCCGAGCCGGGCCGCGTCGCGGACGCCGTCGAGCGCCTGCGCCCCGCCCTGCGCGAGGACGGGACCATCTCCGTTTCGGGTGGGGAGGACGACGAGCAGCTCCGGCCCCTGTTGCTGTCGCCGCGGCCCGGCGCGCCCAGCCGGGCGCTGTTCCCGGAGCCGCTGATCGCGGGGGAGCTGGACCGGCTGGAGCGGGAGCAGCTCGCCGACGGCGGCTGGGACTTCGACTACCTGCACTGGTCGCCGGGCCAGACCGTGGACGCGCGCGGCCTCGCCACCCTCGGCGCGCTCACGATGCTCCGGACCCACGGCCGCCTCTGAACCCATCGACCCCCGGCGACGCGTCAGCCGCTCAGGTCACCCGGGGGACCTGAGCGTCTGACCCGTCCGGGACCGCGGGCCGTAGGCTGTCCCGCGTGGTGACCATCGGCTATGCCGCGATGCTCGAACAGTTCGCGCCCCGCGAGGCGGTGGAGCTCGCGGCGTTCGCCGAGGCGCACGGCTTCTCCGGCGTCATGGCCGCCGACCACTTCCAGCCCTGGACGCCGCAGCAGGGGCAGGCGGGCTTCGTCTGGAACGTGCTGGCGGCCGCCGCGGAGCACACGACGGGCGACCTCGGGCCCGTCACCGCGCCGACCTTCCGGTGGCACCCGGCGGTCGTGGCGCAGGCGTCGGCGACCCTCGCGGCGATGAACCCCGGGCGGCACTGGCTCGGCGTCGGCTCGGGTGAGGCCCTCAACGAGCACGTGGTGGGCGGCTACTGGCCCGAGGCGGCCGAGCGGATCAACCGCATGTTCGAGGCCGTCGAGATCATCCGGAAGCTGTTCGCCGGGTCCCTCGCGGGCCGCGACGTCAAGCACGCGGGCACCTACTTCAAGCTGGAGTCGACGCGGCTGTGGACCATGCCCGACGTCGCCCCCGAGATCCTGGTCGCCACGGCGGGTCCGGTCACGGCGCGCCGCGCCGGGCGGACGGCGGACGGGCTGATCACCCAGGCCGCGCCCCTGGACCGGATGGCGTCCCTGCTGACCCGGTTCGCGGACGGCGCCCGCGAGTCGGGCCGCGACCCGGCGCGGATGCCCAAGGCGCTCCAGCTCCATCTCTCCTGGGCGCCCACCCACGACGAGGCGGTCGCCAACGCCCTGACCGAGTGGCCGGTCGGCGGCATGCGGTTCCCGCGGTCCGACATCCGCTCGCCGCACGACTTCGCGCAGCTCGCCCGCATGGTCCGGCCCGAGGACTTCGAGGGGCGCCTGCTCGTCTCCGCCGACCCCGACGAGCACCGCGCGTCGATCCAGCGGTACGTCGACCTCGGGTTCGACCGGATCTACCTCCACAACGCGGGCCGCAACCAGCGCGAGTGGATCGAGATGTTCGGGCGCGAGGTGCTGCCCAAGCTGGTGCGGTGACGGACCGCCCGCGCCTCAGGCACCCCGCCGCCCGGCACCCGCGGCGCCGTCACCGTGCGGTCCAGTACCAGCCCTCGCTGTCCTTGTTCTGCACGGCCACGGAGGCGATCGGCCCGACGTCGGGCAGGCTGACGGTTGCGGTCACGTCGGCCGTGTCCGCGAGGTTGCCGTACGCCCAGAACGTGTCCTGCGCCCCGGCGTCCGCGGCGGTGGCACGGCGGACGGTACCGTCGGCCCCCACGGCGTAGACCCGGAGCCAGGTGCTCGGCGTCGGGTAGTGGTACGTGGCGTTGCCCACCCCGTTGCACGAGAACGTCAGCGTGGCCTGCTGCCCCTGGACCTGGTCGACGCTCACGGTCCAGCACGATCCCTCGGTGAGGAGCCGCGCGGTGCCCTGAGTCAGCGGGTCGCGGGCGCTCCCGTCGCCGTCCGCCGCCGGGACGTCCGTGACCGGTGCGCTCGCCTCAGGGCTCGTGCTGCCGCCCGGCGACTGCTCCGCGGGGTCCTGCGGGCCGGCCGTCTCGGACTGGCCCAGGTCGTCGCGCGCCGCGTCGTCCCCCGCGAGGGAGCTCCAGAGGCCGAACCCGGCGCCCGCCAGCACCAGCGCGCCCGCCGTCACGGAGCCCACCGCGAGCAGGAGCCGGCCGCGTCTCGGCCGCGAGGAGCGGTCGGTGCGACCGGCCGCGGCCGTCCCGGGCCCGGTACCCGCCTTCCCGCGCGCGGACGCCGGGGCCCCGCTCGCCGGGGTGACAAGCGTCGGCGCGGCACCACCGGGCTGCGGCACGCCCAACGACTCCAGGATCGCGTCGAGGGTCGGCCGGCGCTCCGGGTCCTTGACCAGCAGCGCGTCGAGGAACGGGCGCAGGTACGCGGGGCTGTCCGTGTAGGTCGGGTCCTCCGCCGACACCCGGTACAGGACGACGGCGGGGTGGTCGCCCTCGAAGAGGTGGTTGCCCGTGGCGGCGTAGTAGGCCAGGGCGCCGAGGGCCCAGACGTCGGCGGCCGACGTCGCGCGGCTGCCGGTCGCCTGCTCGGGCGCCATGTACATCGGCGTGCCGACGGGCTGCCCGGTCAGGGTCAGCCGCGTCGCGTCGATCGCCGCGACCACGCCCAGGTCGATCAGGCGCGGTCCGTCCGGCCCGAGGATCACGTTGGCCGGCTTGACGTCGCGGTGCACCAGACCGGCGCGGTGGATCTCGTACAGCGCCTCGGCGACGCCCGAGACCAGGTTCAGCACCTCCGCCTCGGCGAGCGGCCCGTTGGCGGCCAGCTCCTGCGACAGGGTGGGCCCGGCCACGTACTCGG
Organism: Promicromonospora sp. NPDC059942; assembly: GCF_042731755.1. Classification (NCBI taxonomy): domain Bacteria; kingdom Bacillati; phylum Actinomycetota; class Actinomycetes; order Micrococcales; family Promicromonosporaceae; genus Promicromonospora; species Promicromonospora sp. NPDC059942. Next base: position 272,533 of record NZ_JBHWLR010000009.1, on the reverse strand, counting down.
TCGCCAGCCAGGGCAGGTCCGCGTCGGCGTCGGCGTCGACCAGGTTCGCGATGAACCGGCTGCGCACCTTGGCCGCGGCGCGCGCCTCGCGCCGGAACCGGGTGCGGAACTCGTCGTCGTCGAGCTGGGCCCCGCGGATCAGCTTGATGGCGACCTGCTGACCCCGGCGCGTGGTCCCGAGGTAGACGTCCCCCATGCCGCCGCTGCCGAGCCTGCTGCGGATCCGGAACGGTCCGATAGCGCGTGGTTCGCCGGGGCGCAGGGCTGCCGGTTCCGGTACAGGCGCCGTCCTTCGTGCGGGCGGGTCGTGCAACACCGGACGTTTCCCCCATCGATCGCGGTATCAAACAGACAATTGTGACGAACGCCTGGCAGGATATCGCGCCGACCTGGCCGCCCGCTGGTCGATGTGAGGATGGACCCGTGGAACGACTGAGCGTCTGGGCCCCCGACGGGCTGCCCGAGATCACCCCCGGCGACGACCTCGGTGAGCTGATCGCCGACCTCCTGGCAGGCCTGGAGGAGCAGGACCGGCCGCGCGACGGCGACGTCGTCGTCGTGACCTCGAAGATCGTGTCCAAGGCGGAGGGCCGCGTCGTGGCCGCCGACGACCGCGAGCAGGCGATCACGGACGAGACCGTCCGCGTGGTCGCCCAGAGGCAACGCCCCGGGCTGCCGCCGCTGCGGATCGTCGAGAACAAGCTCGGCCTGGTGATGGCCGCGGCGGGTGTGGACGCGAGCAACACCCCGGAGGGCACCGTGCTGCTGCTCCCCGTGGACCCCGACGCCTCGGCCCGCACCGTCCGGTCGGCGCTGACCCAGCGGCTGGGTCTGGAACGGATCGGGGTCGTCGTCACCGACACGGCCGGCCGGCCCTGGCGCGACGCGCTGGTCGACATCGCGATCGGCTGCGCGGGCATCAGCCCGACCGACGACCTGCGGGGCAGCACCGACACGCACGGGCGGCCGCTCAACGTGACGGTCACCGCCGTCGTCGACGAGATCGCTGCGGCGTCCGAGCTCGTGCGCGGCAAGTCCGCGGGCCGGGCCGTCGCCGTCGTGCGCGGCATGGGCCGGCACGTCACCGCCGAGGACGGCCCCGGCGCCCGCGCGCTGGTGCGGGCCAGCGCGGACGACCTGTTCCGCGAGGGTTCGGCGGAGGCCTACGCCCGCGGCCTGGCGGACGGCCGCGCGGAGGCGGACGCCGGCTGACGTCGACGCCGACCGACCAGCCGACTGACTCACCATCTTGGTATGCCGAGTCAGCAGGCTGGTCGGACCATGCCCCTGACTCGGCTCGTGCCGTGCGCCGAGTCAGCTAGTTGGTCGGACCCCACGCCTGACTCGGCATCCGGCGTGGGGTGAGTCAGGGGTGGGGTCCGACCCGCTACAGCGACGGGCGGCGCGACGTCATGCGGACGACGGGCGACGCGCCGTCGGACTCCTCGGCGGTCACCGTCGCGGACCAGTCGGGCTCCGGCTCGCCGTCGTCGACCGGGTCGGACGGCGTCCCGGCGGGAGCCTCCGCCGCGGTCGGTGCGGCCGGTCCGGCCGGGACCGCCGGGACCGCCGGGGCGGCCGACGGCGGGGGCGTGACCGACGTCAGCGGCTGGAGCCCCGTCGGGGCCGGCCCGGGCGGCGGAGGCGGCACCGCGGGGAGCCCGCGCGCCGGCGTCGCGGCGGCGCTGCCCGCCGGGCCGGATGCGTTCGCGGGGGCAGCCGCGCCGGGCGCCGGACCACCCGCGGGCGTCGCCGGGGGCACCGGTGCGCTCGGCGACGGCGTAACCGGCGCCGGCGAAACGGGCGCCGGCGATGCCCCCGCCGGCGATACCCCCGCCGGCGCAACCGCCCCCGCCCCACCACCGGACCCGCCCCGCGTCGCGGAGGCGACCGGGTCGACGTCGGGCAGCGGGGTCTCCAGCAGGACGACGTCCACGCGCGACTCCCGCATCTCCCGGCAGGTCGCCAGGCCGATGCCGCCCACGTAGTCCTCCAGCGTCTGCAGCAGCTTGAGCGGCGTGGCCAGGATCATGTGGAACCCGAACGCGGTGAACGTGTCCATCGCGGTGCGCGTGAACGCCGTGTCGGCCTTGTCGAAGGCCTCGTCCAGCAGGATCGTGCCGTAGGCGGGCGTCGCCGAGTCGGAGACACCGGCGAGCTGGTACCGCAGGGCGGCGGCCAGGCAGAACACCACGAGCTTCTGCCGCTGTCCGCCGGAGAGGCCCGCGGAGGAGTCGTGCACGGCCAGCGCGATGCCGCCCGCGGTGACCTCCACGCCGGTGAAGTGCACGTGCCGGCGCGTGTCCAGGCACAGGGCCCGCCAGGCGCGGTCGGCGGGGTCGCTGGACCCGAGCCGGCGCACCAGCCGCTCCAGCACCTCGTACTCGGGCTCGGTGTCGCCGGTGAGGGTGTCGAGCGTGGTCAGGAACTCCTCGACGGCCGCCGGACGCCGCTCCTTGACCCGGATCTCCAGGAACCGGTCGGTGTCGAACGGGGACCGGCGCAGGGAGGTGTTCACCCCGACGATCCGCTCGCGGATGGTCGCCGGCGCCTGCCGGATCTCGGCGGCGAGCTTGCGCAGGGCGCGGCGGGCCTGGTCGGTCAGCAGGTCCGAGAACCGGGCCTCCTGCTCGGGCAGCCGCGACGTCCGGATGCGCTCCAGCACCTCCAGGTACCGCGCCCGGTCGCCCACCTGTGCCGTCAGGTCACGGGTGATGGCGGGCCAGCGGCGCCGGAACTCGGCCAGCAGCCCGACGATCTCCCGCTCGGCCGCGCCCGACGTGCGCAGCCCCGCCTCGCGCTCCGCGTCCAGCGTGCGGGACACGGTCAGGGAGACGTCGTCGATCACCTCGTGCGTCACCGTCTTGCGGACGGCGGCGTAGCGCTTCTCCAGCTCGTGGCGGTGCGCGAGCGGGATCGCATTGGTCGGCGCGTCGCCGAGCTCGGCGACCACGTGCTCCAGGGACCGGCGGTGCGCGCGGGCCTCGGCTAGCGCGTCCGCGGCCTCCGCGGCGGCGGCGCGCGCCTGGTCGAGCCGGGTCTCGGCCGCCGCGACGTCCTGCGACGCCTGCAACAGGTCCATCGTTCCGTCCAGCAGCCGGTCGAACGACGCCTGGGCGTCGGTCAGGTCGGCCTCGGCGGTCTCGATGTCCACCTCGCGCCACTCGCGGCGCGCCACGTGCCGCAGTGTGAGCTGACGGCGCACGGCCTCGCGCTGCTCGGCGACGGCGTCGGCCACGGCCTCGTCGGCCTGGGCGAGGCGGGCCTGCGTCTCGCGGGCGAGCTCCAGGAGCTGGTCCAGGCGGTCGTCGGCGTCCCAGCCGAGCGCCCAGTCCTCGACGCCGGGCAGCAGCGGCTGCTCGATCTCCTCCGGCCCGTGCTTGATCAGGCCCTCGCGGGTCACGGCGCGCTCGTGCAGGTCGAGCCCGGCGGGCTCCTCGACGCACAGGTAGTCGTACTGCTCGGACAGGCGGCGGTGCAGCCAGCCCGCCGCCGGGCCGTCCTTGACCTCGACCTTGTGCACCAGCGACGAGTCGTCCGTGGACCGCGGCGCGTCGTTGCGCACCCCGACGACGCGGTAGCGCAGCCCGGGACCGGCCTCGACGGCCCGCGCGACGGCGGCGCGGTGCGCGGGGGAGACCAGCACGAGCGTGGCCAGCGGGCGCAGGATCTCCTCGATCACGGGGCGCCAGGCGGCGTCCTCCTCGCGCACGCGCAGCAGCTCGGCCGCGAACGGGAGCACCGAGACGTCGAGCCCGGCGGCCTCGGCCACCGCCCGGCGGGCCGTGGCGAGCGCGGCCGGCACGTTCGTCTGGGTCTGCCGCACGGCCTGGATCCGCGTGGCGACGGCCTCGTGCCGCTGCCCGACGGCGGAGCGCGCCGCCAGGGCCTCGCGGATGCCGCCGTCCAGCGCCTCGGGCGCGCGGGAGCGGCCGACCGTGGCCACGGCGCCCGTCGCCACCGCACCTGTCGTCACGACGGGCAGGGTCTCCGTGGTGACCGCCGGGACGGCGCCGGTCGCGACGGCGGCCACCTGCCCGGTCGACGCGGCGGCCACGGCGGGCACCGCACCCGTCAGGGTCGGCACCGCGCCCGTAGCCGGCGGCCGGGCGCCGCCCAGCTCCCACCGGGCCTTCTCCTTGAGCGCCGCGAACTCCGCGAAGGTCTCGGGCATGTTCATGCCCACGGACTCGAGGTCGGTCGCGAGCTCGCCCCGCCGCGTGCGGACCAGGGCGGCGATCTCGCCCGCCCGCTGCAGCCGGTCGGCCTGCGTGGCCAGGGCCTGCCCGCCGCGGGCGCCCAGCACGTTGACGGCCTGCTGGTGGGTGTTCGCGGCGACGTCGACCTCGGTGTCGGCGGCCTTGCGGTGGTGCTGCGCCCGCTCCTCCGCCGCCCGCGCGCCCGCGAGCGCACCGTGGGCGAGGTCGAGCTTCCACGCGTCCTTGAAGGTCTCCAGCGAGCCGCGCAGCGTGGCCGCGCGCACCCCGGCCGCCGAGCCCTCGTCGTACGTCCTGGTCAGCGCCGAGAGCCGGCCCAGGTGCTCGATCTGCCGGCGCGACGTCTCGATGTCGGCGTAGGCGCGCGCGACGTCGGCGAACTGCTGCACGGCCTCGGCCGCCAGCTCGAACGTGCCGGGCTCGTCCAGCATGTGCCCGCGGAACAGGTCGTCCAGGCTGCCCAGGTTCTTCGCGGACTGGGTGCGGTGCAGCAGCACCAGCGCCTGCTCCGAGCCGATGCCCAGCGCCTGCGTGAAGGCCGCAGCGAACGGCGCGTGCCGCTCGCTCACGGTCGCGTCGGGCCACGCGGCGGTCACGCCCGCGACGTCGGGCCCGGAGCGCACGAACCGCTCGAAGTCCAGCAGCCCCGCCTCGCCCGGCACCACGACGTGCAGCATCGACGGTGCCGACGAGCCCCGCGTCAGGTGGAACAGGCGCACGAGGGTCACGGTGCCGTCGTCGGCGTCGGTGCCGTTCGAGTACTGCAGCAGCACGCCGGACCAGGTGGCGCCCTGGCGCAGGTGGTCGGCCACCACCTCGCCCGTGCTCTCGTCGGTCCGGTGCCGCCACGCCCCGCGCACGTACGAGACGACGTCGCGGTCGCCCGCCTCGCGCTCGGTGGCGGCCGTGCCGGCGGCGGCCACGTTGAACCGCAGGTGCTCGGGCGGGGTCAGCACCGCGGCGACGGCGTCTACCAGCGACGACTTGCCCGAGCCGGAGTGGCCCGTGAGCAGGAACCCCTCGCGCGGCACCGGCACCACGTGGTGCCCCGAGAACGTGCCCCAGTTGACCAGCTCGACGCGCGACAGGCGCCACTGCCCGGTGGGGGACGGGTGCGTGGTCTTCATGCGCTCTCCTTCGCCAGCCGGACGTACTCGGCGCTCAGCGCCGCGACCTGGTCCGCCCCGAACACGGTCCGGAGCAGGGGGGAGACCGTGCACCGGTCGCCGCTGAGCGGCTCCAGCATGCCCGACTCGATCAGCCGGGCCCACGTCGCGTCGAGCTGCCGGCTGAAGTCCATCGGCGAACCGCCGCCGCGCCGCCGGTACGCGGCGAGATGGTCGGCCGCCTCGTCGCGGCTGATCGCCACCCGGCCGTCCGACGAGTCCAGCAGCAGCGCGCGCAGGTGCAGCAGCAGCGCCGTGTCCAGGAACGTCAGCGCCACCTCGCGCACCACCTGCGGCGCGTCGGCCGCCGGCACGTCGCGCACGAACGCGACCTGCGCGTCGGCGTCGACCACCAGGTCGAGGTACTGGTCGGCGAGGCGCTCGCGGACCACGTCCTCGTGGGCCAGCAGCGCGCGCCAGGTGTCGGGCTCGGGCTCGGCCGCCAGGTAGGGGCCGCGCACGAGACGCGCCAGGGCGAGGCGTGCGGGCGCCGGGAGCGTGCCGTGGTCGCCGGGCCAGAGGTGGCTGCCGGCCTCGCCGCCCGTTCCGGGCGCGCCGCCGCCCGGCGTCGTCGTGCCGCTGCCCGACGACGTGCCGGCCGGTCGCCCGGGGCGCGCGGTGCGAAGGTCTGCCGGGTCGGGCCGCGCCGGGCCGGATCCGGGTACGCCGGGTTCTGTCACGGGACATGCTCCTCGAACTGGTGCTGGGGTAGTGCGGCCCGGCGCGCGACGCCGCGCGAGGACCGCCAGCTGACGTCCTCGCGGTCGCCGGTGGGGGTGCCGTGCTGCTCGGCGAGCGTCAGCAGGCCGACGACGCTCGCGGCGCCCTGCGTGGCGGGGTGCGCGCCGAGCACGGAGCCGACGGTGGCCCGCCCGGCCCGGTCGACGACGTCGTTGACGTGCCCGCGCAGCTCGTCTACGTCGATCTCCGAGTCGCGAGCCATGGCGCGCAGCGCCGTGAGCGAGACCGGCCGCGGTGGCAGGGCCGGGGCGGCGGGCGGCGCCTCGGCGTCCTCCCCGCCGGGGTTGTGCGGCGCGAGGCCGCCCACGGACCGGGGCGCCACGGCGCCGAGCGGCAGGGTCAGGCGCAGCTCCGCGCCGGGCGCGACGTCGGGGGCCGCGGCGAGGGCGGCGTCCTGCGCCTCGCCGATCAGACGCCGCAGGGCCCGCTCGGCCGGGAGCTCGCCGGAACGAACTGTCCGCTGCAGCGCGCGGCGCAGGGTGCCCATGGTGTCGGTGAGCTCGTCGGCGGCGTCCTGCAGGGTGGGCAGGAGGCGGCGCAGCGCGGAGGCCTCGCCGGGCGCCAGGTGGACGGAGTCGAGCACGCGCCCGAGGTCGTCCTGCGCGGTGTGCTCCGACTGCCGCAGCAGCTCGCGGAACCCGACCAGGCCGCGGCCCGCCTCGGACTCGGCGAGGTGGTCCACGCCGCGGTAGATGTCGTCGAGAAAGGTGTCGCGGGAGCCGTCGGACTCCAGGAGCCGGCGGCGCAGCTCGCGGTCGGTGCGCTCCAGCTCGGTGCGCACGCGGGCCAGGTCGGCGGGGATGTCGCCGGCCAGGGCCAGGATCTCGCGGGCCCGCTCGGCGGCGACGTCCGCCGGCAGGGCCTCGGAGTCGCCGCGCCGGGCGCGCTCGATCCGGGCGTCGAGGGCGGCACGCTGCTCCAGGAGGGCGGCGAGCCGGGCCTCCGGGTCGGGGTCGGCCTCGTCGGCCAGGCGGTGCAGGCCGTCGAGCACCGCGCCCAGGCGCGACGGCGTCACCGCGGGGTGCGGCCGCCGCAGGCGGGAGACGAAGCGGATGGCGAGCAGCGCGCCGTCGGACAGCTCGACCGTCTCCGCGCCGGGCTCGCCCCCGCTCGACGCGGCGCGGCGGCGCACCAGCACGCCCTCGTCGATCCACTCGGAGACGTAGAAGTAGCCCGAGTACGGCAGCTCGAAGCCGGCGCGGCGCAGCTCGGGGACGTCGTCGTCGATCCGGTCCGCGAGCTGCTCCACGGGCAGCCGGCGGCGGGAGGCCCCGAGGTTGCGGTCGAGCAGCACGACGGCTGCCGCGGCGTTCCTCGACCGCAGCAGCACCCATGCGGGGTGCTCCTGGAGAAGGGCGCGCACGGCGCGCGCCGCCTGGCCGCGGCGACCTGTCCCGTGCCCGGCGGCCGGCCGGGGCGCGGCGTCCCCCGGTGAGCTCGCAGTACCCATGGGGGCTGAGAGTAGTAGGCCAACGTGTCGGTGCGGCACCCCCGGGGGAAACATGGCGACACTTGCTCCGTCGCTGCGCCGCGACGGCCATAGACGTATAGAGTCAGGTCCCACAGGGCTTGCCGGAAAACAGATCTCTACTTTCCGGCAGGCCCTGTCGTGCGTCATGGCACGTTTCGATGGCAGAGCGTCGACGGGAGGGCACCTTGCTCACGAACGCAGCCCAGATCATCAGCCGGATCCGCGCCGAGCGAGAGCTCAGCATGAGTTCCCTGGCGGTGCTCGCGGGCGTGCCCACGTCGACGATCAGTCGTATCGAGTCCGGGCAGATCGAACCGACACTCGGAATGATCCGGCGCATCGCGCTGGGGGCCGGCTACCACCTCCACCTGCAGTACCTCGACCTGTTCTCGGGCAAGCTCGAGGACGACGTCGTCGCGGTCGCCGCCGAGCCGGCCGGCGAGGGGGAGGACGACGACGATCCCGCGTGCTAGGGCGGTTTCATCCGGTCCGCTACCTTGTCTGCGTATGGGATGTCGGTGCGGGGGGCACGGGGGCGCGGAGGTGCGACGACGGCGGTGCGTTCCCGATGAATGTGACATTGCACGCAATTCCAGTGGAAACCGGGCGTGCACTCTCACTCAGGTTGTGCCCCTCATTCCTCCGAGCAATATGGTCGTCATATGCCGAACGTCATGATCCCCGCCGAAGTGCGGGAGGACGTAGAGACACTGTGGGTGTTCCACGACCTGCAGCACGAGCCGCGGCCGGTCGACGTCGGCATCGGACTGGGTGGCCATGACCTCGGCGTCGCCGTCTACACCGCCGAGCTCTACCACGCGGGGCTGTTCCCCCAGATCGTCTTCACCGGCGCGAACGCGCCCACCACCGTCGACGCCTTCCCGCAGGGCGAGGCGCTCGGCTACCGCGACCGCGCCATCGCGGAGGGCGTGCCCGCGGAGGCGGTGCTGGTCGAGCCGGCCGCCACCAACACCAGCGAGAACCTGGAGTACAGCCGCAAGCTGCTCGCCGAGAACGAGGTCGAGCCGACCTCCGTGCTGCTCGTCTCGCACCCCTACCAGCGGCGACGCGCGTTCGCGACGGCCCAGATGGTCTGGCCGGACGTCGACGTGCTGTGCGTCTCCCGGCCCATGTCGCTCGACGCGTACGTGGGCACGATCGGTGACGCCGACCGGGTGGTCGACATGCTCGTGGGCGAGACGCAGCGCCTGACGCTCTACGCCGAGCTCGGGTTCATCTCCCACGAGCAGGACGTGCCCGCCGACGTGATGGGCGCCTTCGACCGGCTCGTGGCGGCCGGGTACACGTCGCGGCTGGTGGAGGACCGCCGTCCGATCGACGTGTGACCGCGGCCTGAGGCCCACGTCACGAAACGGGCTTCCGGGACATCCCTGGCGAGTCGCCGCGTTCTCCGTTACGTTCCGGGCATGCGCGAGGAAAACAAGCGGGGCAAGGATCCCAGGAAGTTCACCTGGCAGGAGATCCTCACGTTCGTCGCGGGCGCCGGGTACGTGGCCAGCCCGATCGACCTCCTGTCCGAGGGCGTGCTGGGCCCGCTCGGCCTCGGCGACGACGCCATAGCGATCGTCATCGCGGGCGTCACCCTCTACAAGGCCATCCGCCGGTTCCGGCAGCACCGCACCGTGCCCGGCACCACCGGGGACGCGACGCCGGGCGGTCCCGCGCAGGGCAGCACGACGCCGGGTGGGGCGCCGCACGGCAAGACCGTGCCGGGGACCGCCGAGGACGTGACGCCGAACCGCAAGCCGCATCGCTGACCGGTTCGCCCGCTCTGGCCCGTCGGCCCGGGCGGGTCTAGTGTCGACGGCGTGACCGGCGACAACGCACCCAGGGTCCTCGTCGTCGGGGGCGGCCCCGCAGGCGCAGCCACGGCGATCGCGCTGCGGCGCGAGCTCCCGGGCGCGCACGTCACCCTGGTCGACAAGGCGACGTTCCCGCGCGACAAGACCTGCGGCGACGGGCTGGGCCCGGGCGCCCGGCGGGTGCTGGACGGACTGGGCCTGACGGAGCTGCTGAAGCCGTTCCACATGCCCATGTCGGTGGCGATCAGCGGCCCGGGCGGCGTCGAGGCGCTCGCGCGCGGTCCGCTCATGGAGGGCCGTGACCTCGCCGGGTACGTCACCCCGCGGCTCGCCCTGGACGACCTGCTGCTGAACGCCGCGCGCGACGCCGGCGCCGAGGTGCGCGAGGGCGTCGCGTTCGAGGGGCTGACGCCGGCCGACGGCGGGCGCGAACGGGTCGCCCTGTCCGGCGCCTCCGCCGCAGAAGAGACGTTCGACCTCGTCGTCGGCGCGGACGGGGCCTACTCCACGGTGCGGCGCGCCATCGGCGTCGAGCGCCCGTCCATGCGGCACACCCACATCGCGATGCGCGCCTACGGCCGGGTCACCCACCCGGACAAGCCCGTGAGCGACACCCTCCGGTTCGACTTCCTGGAGTCCCTCCTGCCGGTCTACGGCTGGGTCTTCCCGCTGCCCGACGACGGCGCGAACATCGGCGTCGGCCTCCCCGTGAACCACCTCAAGCGCCAGACCGCGCGCCACGGCCGCAAGCTGCGGGACCTCTTCGACCTGTACGTCGAGGACCTGGAGCGGCGGGGCTTCTCGGTGTCCGGGGTGGAGCGGGTCGCGACCCACCAGCTCCCGCACGCCGCCGCGCGCACGCCGATGACGGCCCCGGGGCGGGCCGCGGTGCTGGTCGGGGACGCCGCCGCGACGATCAACCCGCTCAGCGGCGAGGGGATCTTCTACGGGATGGCCGCGGGGGTGCAGCTCGCGGAGCACCTCGGCGAGCTGGACCGGTCCGGGGTGGCCTGGAGCGGGGCCGGCCTGGCGGGTGCGCTGGCGGGGTTCGAGCAGGCGCACCGGCGCCGGTTCGCGCGGCACTTCCGGGAGTGCTACCTGGCACAGCAGCTCATGCGCTCCAAGGCGTGGGCGGGGATCGCGACGCGCGCCGTCGCGGCGTCCGACGAGGCCATGGCGCACGTGGCGCTCATGCTGTTCGACGAGCAGTCGGCGGGGTCCCGGGGCCTGCTGCGCCTCGCGGCGCACAGCGTGCGGCCGCTGCTCCGGCGCTGAGGAACGGGCGGCGCACGGCGATCGTTGACCACTCGGTCGGTCTGTCAGACTTGCAGACCCCGAAGCTCGGCGCCGCCTGAGATTCTCTCCGCTCCACCTGACTCGAGGACGACGATGTCACGCACCATCCGCCGGGCCGTTGCACGACTGATCTGGGCCGGCACCGGCTACCGGATGCGTTCGGAACCCGCCCCGACCAGGCCCACCGTGTTCATCGGCGCGCCGCACACGTCCAACACGGACTTCTTCCTCATGCTGGCCATCGCCTTCGACATGGACCTCAAGATCCGGTTCCTCATCAAGGACTCCTGGTTCAAGGGGCCGATGGCCGGCATCATGCGGTCGCTGGGCGGCATCCCCGTGGACCGCAAGGACCCGGCCAGCATCGTCGACGAGATCCTGGCCGCCGTCGGCCGGGGCGAGGAGTTCCACCTGGTCGTGACGCCGGAGGGCACCCGCGGCGCCGGGTCGGGCTACTGGAAGTCGGGGTTCTACCGCATCGCGCTGAAGGCGGGCTTCCCGGTCACGCTCGGCTACGTCGACGGCGTCGCCAAGGTCGCCGGCCTCGGCCCGAGCATCGAGCTGACGGGCGACGTGAGCGCGGACATGGACGTGATCCGTGCGTTCTACGCGGACAAGTCGGGCGTCAAGCCGGCCAACCGCACAGAACCCCGCCTCCGCACGGAAGACCCAGCCTGACCCGCTAACCCCGCCCGCCCCCTTCGTTGAGTGCTGGCTATTTGCGCTGTTCCGGCCGTGAAAAGCGCAAACAACCAACACCCAACAAGTTGGGGGCGGGGATCGGGGGTCCAGGAATTT